>JACRBM010000024.1 GCA_016219275.1 Chloroflexota bacterium | reverse complement strand
TGTAACTACTCAGCCATCGTTCCTTTATCCGCGAATTACGCGAATCTTCGCTAATTTTTTCTTCTTATTCGCGCAATTCGCGTTATTCGCGGATAAATTTGTTTTTTCATCGGCGTAAATGTGGGTTGGCTGAGTAGTTACTCGATAACACAGATAAATTTTCGCTCCATTTTTCGTTCAGGCATCGTTGACCCTATTGTGTTCTTGCGATATTATAGCACGGGCATCGCGATTTAGCAATCAAATTTTAGCGAGATTCAAACATGCGCATCATCATCTTTTCCGACCTCCACTCCAACGTCGAAACGCTCGTCGCGTTGAACATGGTCGAGCAACCGCCGGATGCCGTGTTCTTTCTCGGCGACGCGGTCGGTTATGGACCTGACCCCGCGCCGTGCGTGACTTGGTTACGCACGTTCGTCAAACACGCGGTACGCGGCGATCACGATTACGCGATTGCCACCGGCGCGGATTTTGCGACGCCGCCGGAGTATCGCCCGCTCGCGCAGGCGACGAGCGCGCACACGTTGCGAACCTTGCGCCCGAACGACTTGCGCTGGCTTGCCGGTCTGCCGGCGACCTTGCGCGTGGAGATGGGCGGCGCGCGCTTTTTTCTCGCGCATTCCTCGCCACGCGACCCCGCCAGCGGCGGTCTCGATTTCGCGACCATGTCCGACGACGCGTTGCGCGCGGAACTCGATGGCGTAGACGCGGATGTCGTTTTGCTGGGGCACACGCATGTTCCTGCGCTTCGCCGAATTGGAAACACGCATATCGTCAACCCAGGTTCGCTTGGTCAGCCACGTCACGGCTTGCCGAGCGCGACGTATGCGGTGTGGGAAGATGGCAATCTGCGAATCAAACATATTGACTATGATCCATCCATCACACAAAACAAGCTCGCGCTGATGATGCTCGACCCGGATATCGAACGGCGCTTGCGCGAATTGTTGGGCAAGGGGATGTGATTGACGAACGGCGAGGAGTGAGTTTATAATGTTGACAAGAGGTGAAGGGATGGAAACCGCGTCTAAAAAACAGGTGACTCGATACGAACAGATGCTTGTGAACATTATTCGTTCGTTGCCGGCTGAACGCGTCGCGCAGATTCTGGATTACGCGTGTTACATTCAATTGCAAACCAATGATGATTTCTCGCTGGATGACAACGAGACGGAAGAAGAAATTCTTGCCGACGAACCGCGTTGGGACGCGCAATTTGCCGAGACACAAGATGAGTTGGCGAAAATGGCAGAGCAGGTGCGCGCCGAGATTCGCGCCGGACGCACTCAACCAATGCGCTTTACGCAAGATGGGAGAATCGCGCCGGGATGAAATCGCATACCATTGCTAGTTTTTGGAAAGGGTATGACAAACTTTCGCAAGATGTTCAACATCAAGCGAACAAAGCGTATCGTCTGTGGCGCGCCGATCCTGCACCGCGCGGTCTGCATTTCAAGCGCGTCAGCAACAGCGAGCCAATCTATTCTGCCCGAATTGGACGCGATCACCGCGCAGTGGGATTGCTCGAAGGCGACACCGTGTACTGGTTTTTCATCGGTAGTCACGATGAGTATGATCGAGTCCTGCGTGGCAAGGCGATGCATGAGGAGAAAAGCGCATACGCTAGTGTTGAACAAACGTGAGATGCCTAAATGGGCGCGAATGTTTTTCAGTTCAAAACGAAACCGAACCCGAAGAAGACGAGCGCTGGATTGCTGAGGTCATTGATTTGCCTGGTGTGCTTGTCTGTGGCAGAACCAAAGAAGATGCGATTGCCAAAGGATTTGTAGGCACACTTCCAACGCACTTACCGTTGTACGAGCCGTCGGGGAGAAACCGGCGGCTTTCTGCACCCCGTGCGCAATCGAATTGAACCGGCGATGGACTTGATTCCCATTCATTTCAATCGTGTTTCAAACATTCCATCTCAACAGATGGAATCGTTCCGCGCGATTTACCTCGACAGTTTTCCGCCGCACGAACGCGCGGAATTTGGTTTCTTGGTGGAAAGCATCGCAACCGGCACGCGTTGGTTCTTCGGCGCGACGCGCGGCGACACCCTGTTGGGTTTTGCGATTCTCGTGCCGGACATCGCCCGCGACATTCACCTCCTCGAATATCTGGCGGTGTCGCGGGACGCGCGCAACCTGGGCATCGGCGGCAAACTACTCGATCACGTCGCCAACACGTTACGCGATCAAAGCGCGACACGCGGCTTGTTGCTCGAAGTCGAAACGGACGACGAGGGCGACGCGGACACACGCGCGCTACGCGCCCGGCGCATCGCGTTCTATCGGCGACATGGTGCGCGGTGGGTGGATCGCCTGCCAAACTATCGCGTGCCCATCGGAAACGCGGCGACGATGCGAATGAAGTTGCTTTGGTTGCCGCTGAACCCCGCGACCGATCTGCCCGATGATGCGACATTGCGCCAGTGCTTGGTCGAAATCTACACGCGCAGCTATGAATTGCAACGCGACGATCCGTTCATTCGATCCATGCTCAGTCTGCTCGATGCCCAAGCGCGGAGCCAACATGGATAATGAAACGCTTCTCGCCATCGCCGCCGTGATTCAAGCGTTAGTCGGGCTGATCGGCGTGCCCGCTTTGCTGTACTCGCTGGCGCAACTACGCAACCAGACGCGCGAGCAGACCAAGGCGACCAACGCGACTATCTACCAAAACCTGGAAGGCACGATGATCGAGATCGATCGTTTTTTTGTTGACCATGCGGACCTGCGTCCCTATTTTTACAACAACAAGGAAATTGCCGAAGAGGATTCGGAATATGATCGCGTGTTAAGCACCGCCGAAATGATGATGGACTTTGCGGACTTTGTGTTGACGCATCGCATCAATATGCCCGATTATCCCTGGGTGGAGTGGGAACGTTATTTCCAGGATATTTACGTGTCCAGCCCCGCGCTCAGAAAACTGTGGAATGAGAAACAAGATTGGTTCCTGGATGATTTCAAGCCGCTATTCAGATCGGCGCAAGCGCGGCTCGACCGCGCTAAATCAGTTTGATGTGTTCGTGACTGACCGAATTCACACGTTGGTACGTCGGAGAGCAGTTCACAATGTTGAACCTCACCCAAACTGCGCGAACGTTTCTGAGTTTGACTGTCCCAGTATTCATCATCCTGATTTTTGGCGCGACCGCCGCCGCGAATCATGCGACGCCGAGCGCGGCAACCACGTCCACCCCGCGGGTATCGCCGCGCCTGCCGCTCGCTCCGCCAAGTGTGGACCCGTACACCGTCGCGCTCTATCACTTTGACTCCGCCGATGGTAACAGCGTGCCCGATGCCGTGGGTTTGCATCCCGGCACGCTCAACGGCAACGCGATGCTTACCGCCGGACTTTACGGCAACGCGCTCCGCGTGGATGGGCGAGGTTCGTACGCGCGCATCGGGAACCTGGGTTATCTTAGCGCGGGCACCGTCGAAGCGTACGTGGATTTCAGTTCCGCGTGTCCTTATGTGAGTAGTTATTTTTCGATCCTTTCCGCCGGGAACGACTATGGTTCCGGTCAATACGCCGCGCGCATGTTTGTGGACGGCATGTTAATGTTCCAAATCGGCTCGGCGGGTTGGCACCATGTGGACACCGGCATCAATCCGTGTCGCTATCTTGCCGGCGGAAATACCGGTCCATATTTTTATCCTACGCCCGTCGTGTGGCCCTATGAAAAATGGCGCTTTCACCATCTCGCCACGACCTGGGGTCCGCGCGGCATCGAGTTTTGGGTGGATGGCGTTTTGCATGGGGTCAGCGTGGATCCGCTGCCGCCCAGTAACGTGTACACTCACCGCTGCAATCCGCAGATGCAACTTGGTTCGGCGATTTATCCGTTGTGCGAAATCCCAACGATAGGGCTGGTGCCTGGTGCGTACGCGGGCGGCTTTGGCAACTATACTACGTGGTTGATTGGTTGTGACCCAGCCGGTTCGTGCTTCAATGGCAGGATTGACGAAGTTCGCATCAGCAACATTCAGCGCACCTTCTCGCCGATTTACGATCCACCGCCAACGCCGATTGCTTCGGTGACGCCCACGCGCACGCCTACGCCAACGAATCCCTATCCCGATTTCACCGTGGTCGGTCTCAGCGCGCCGGTGACGACGAGCGACTATATGACCAAAACGATCTCGGTTCTTGTGAGCAATCGCGGGACGCAGTCGTTCAATCGCGCGTCCCAATCCGGCGTACAGATAGGACAACAATCCGGCGGACGCCGTACGATGCCACCGCTCGTGCGCGTTCCAGATAATGGCGGCGCGACGAATTATTTTTTCTACGTAGACGTGTTTATAGATCGCCCGCCCTCCGGTCGAACCGACGCCGGGAATTGTCCCGCGCTCGGCGGCGGCACGAATTGGAGCTGGGTCTACGCGCTTGGGATCGGCGAGTCCGTTGTGGTGCCGGTAGATTGTTGGGTTTCACCCGGCGAACATACTTTTTTCGCGCAAATAGATATGTGCGACGACCTGAGCGGTAATTTGTGTAGTCCGAATTTTGGTTTTGTGCTCGAACGCAACGAAGACAACAACATTTATCCGTTGACCAATCCGGTTCACAGCGCAAGCCCATTTGAATTCTTGCCGGCAATTTGGCGACGCTAAATGACCGCGCTCACTCTGTTGCTTTTGCGTGATACCTTTGCGATTTGCCGACTCGCGCTCGATGCTCCGATTCCCGATTGGGCGCGCGGTGATCTTGTTTCGATCACACGCACGCGCGACGAATTTTCGATTGTATGCGATCAACGCGCTGCGCCGCGCGATGTGAACTGCGAACGCGATTGGCGCGCGTTGCGCGTTGCGGGACAGCTTGATTTCGGACTGACCGGGATTCTCGCGTCGCTTGCCACGCCGCTCGCGGACGCGGGCGTTTCGATTTTCGCGCTCTCGACCTACGATACTGATTAGACATTATCGGGAATAAGACATCTCTCGCCAAGCCGCCAAGAACGACAAGTTTTTTCAAGATGATTCTTTGCGTGCGTTGCGTCTTGGCGAGAGGCAAAAGTTGTTTCCGATAAAGTCTATTACGTGATAGTCAAAGCAAACCAGATGGAGCGCGCGATAACAACACTGACCCAAACAGGTCACCGAATTGAGATGGAATGACTGAACACACACACACACTTTTTTCATTGACTCCGACTCACGCGCGTCGCTTGGCGATCACGCGGCAACACCTCGCTCACGCGCGACACGGTGCGGATGCAGAGGGCATCCTCAACCTCGTGCGCGACCTGGGTTGTATCCAGATTGATCCGATCAGCGCAGTCGCGCGCAGTCACTTGCTCGTGCTGTGGAGTCGGCTTGGCAATTTCGATTCCGCGCATCTCGACGCGTTGATGTGGCAGGAGCGCAAACTGTTCGAGTACTGGGCGCACTGTGCGAGCATCGTCTTGACGGAGGATTATCCGATTCACGGCGCGCGGATGCGCGGCTATGCCAAGGGCGATTCACCGTGGTCGGAACGCGTGCGTGCATGGACCAAACAAAACGATGTGATGCGGCGCAGAATTCTCGCGCAGATTCGTCGACATGGCGCGATGCTTTCGCGCGACCTGGGCGAGAGCGGCGACGCCTCGCGTGCCTGGGTCTCGACCGGCTGGACTTCGGGTCGTACCGTCAGTCGGATGTTGGATTTCTTGTGGATGCAAGGCACGTTGATGGTCGTTGGGCGCGAGGGCATTCAAAAAAAATGGGGCTTGAGCAAAACCTTTCTACCTGAGTGGACGCCGCGCGAGAGGTGGAGTGCGCGTGAGATTGTGCGTGCCGCGGCGCAGAAATCTCTCCGCGCGCTGGGCGTCGCGACGCCGCGCCAGATTCAGCAACATTTCATTCGCGGGCGATATCCGAATTTGAATCGCGTGCTCGCCGAATTGGAGAACGAAAAACGTATCCTGCGCGTACAAGTCGCCGATTGGCAAGGCGAGTGGTACCTCCACGCGGACGATGTGCCGTTGCTCGAAAAGATTAAAGCCGACGAATGGCAACCGCACACAACGCTATTATCGCCGTTCGACAACTTGATTTGCGACCGCGCGCGCACAAAATTATTTTTCGATTTCGATTACACGATGGAAATTTACACGCCCGCCGCGAAACGCAAATTCGGTTATTACGTCCTGCCGATCCTGCACGGCGACCGGTTGATCGGACGAATTGATTCGACGATGGATCGCGCGAACGCGCGCTATCACATCAACGCGGTCTACGCCGAACCGAACGCGCCGGCGAACGCCGCGCGCGCGATTGCAAACGCGATTGAGGCACTCAGCGCGTTTCTCGGCGCGGAGGACATTACGTACACGCGGCGCGTACCCAAAATTTGGAAAGCGAGACTCTTGTAAGGAGGCAACATGCTCACCGGTATTCATTTTCTGCTCACGTACCAATGTGCGTTTGAATGCGATCACTGTTTTGTGTTCGGTAGTCCGTTCGCCAAAGGTACGTTTACGTTGAGCCAGGTCGAGCAAGTTCTCGACCAAGCCGAAAAGATCGGCACGATCAATTCGATCTACTTTGAGGGCGGCGAGTCGTTTCTGTTTTATCCGTTGCTGATCGAGAGCATCCGGTCGGCACGGGCGCGTGGATTCCAAGTCGGCATTGTCACGAACGCGTATTTCGCGACGAGCGAAGACGATGCCGCATTGTGGTTCGCGCCGCTACGCGACCTGGGCATCGCCGATCTCAGCATCAGCGATGACGCGTTTCATTCGGATGCAGCGGATAGTCCGGCGAAACGCGCGCTCCGCGCGGCAAAGCGATTGGGCTTGCCGACGAATTCGATCTGCATCGAAAAGCCGACGGTTCAAACTAATTCCGCCCAAGCGAAGGGCGCACCGGTTATCGGCGGCGGCGTCATGTTTCGCGGACGCGCGGCAGAGAAATTGACCGCCGGACTTGCCACACAATCCTGGGATTCGTTCACCGAATGTCCACACGAAGAATTGGCAAATCCAGGACGGGTGCACATTGATGCGTACGGCAATGTGTACCTCTGTCAGGGCTTGGGTATGGGCAACGCGTGGCGCACGCCGCTCCCCGCGCTCGTTAAAAATTATCGCGCGGACGCGCACCCGATTGCTCGCGCGCTGATTGACGGAGGTCCCGCGCGTTTGGCGACGGAATACAACGTGCCGCACGACGCGGGTTATGTGGATGCGTGCCATTTGTGTTATTCGGTTCGCAAAAAACTGATTGACCGATTTTCCGATTATCTCGCGCCGAAACAAGTTTACGGATTGGAGTAGAAAATGAAATGCCGTGCATAGCACGGCAACAACTCCAACGATCAACAACTGCGCCATCCTCCAATGGCGTCGGAAATGCGCCGCTATGGATTTTCATTGATGATCGTGTGGAGCAGGCGATCATAGGCATCTCCCATCGCAGCCAACGAAAAATTTTCTCTGACGATTTCTTGCGCGCGATGTGAAACTATCCGGCGCATCTCGGCATTATTGTACATTCGCGCAACCGCATCAACCAGCGTCTCGATTCGGCGGGGATCATAACACAGGCAAGTTACTTGGTCTTGCGCAAGCAACGCGTCTCCGTTTGCCTTGGATGAGACCACCGGAATTCCTGCCGCATACGCTTCCATTAAAACAAGGGCGACTGGCTCGGCATAGATCGAGTAGAACAGCAGAATATCGTGTTCGGCATATAGCTGGCGCAATGCGCTGCGCGGAACCGGGGGCAGAATCGTCACGATATCCTGCAGGTTATATTTTCTGATCATGCTCCTCACGAGTTCGCGATAACCCGGTAATCCCTCGGTCGCGACGACCGTCAAAGTGACCTTTGGAATGCGCTTGCGAATTTGCGGCAACGCCTCCAAGAATAAATGCAGCCCTTTGTTGCGAGTCATTTGACCTACCCACAACAAGCGCCCGCGCATGTTTGTCACTCGCGGCAGAGGTTCCGGTAACGGCACCCCAAAGTAAATCGTGTGGCTTGGCGCCTTCAAGCCAGCTTGCGTCGCTTGACCTTGCCAATGCCGGCTGGCGAATACCGCGTAACGGAGTTGGTGTGGCAAGACGCGGCGAAACAGAAAGGGATGCGCTTGGCTGCGTAATCTCACCGCAACGATTCCCCGCATCCAATCCCACCACTGCGCGTTCAATTCATTCGCTAAACCGGCAAGACTGATCGCCGCCACGCGCGGGTGTCGTTCCGCCACCAGAGCCGCCGTGCCGGGCGCGCTGCCATCCACGCAAACGAGAACGAGATCAGCATGACAGCTTGCCAGGATTTGTTCGATGGCTTGCAAATTATTCGATGCGTTTACAAAATACGAATTAGGGCGCGTGAGTATGGAGGTGAATTGGCGAATGTTCTCGGGCAACGCCAGCCACAGATTCATCAACGCGCGCCAGCGTTGCCAGGGTTCCAAGCGATTGCTCAGGAACGTAGAACGCAAGGAACGCGTCTCGCCGCGCGGGTCGCCATTCGCGGCAGTCGCATAGATCGCCGCGTCGACCTCCCAGCCGTGGCGGCGCAATTGTTCGGCGACATCGTTTAGCGCCAGCGGCAATCCCCCCATCTCCTGATTTGGAAAGGCAGGTCCCACCAACAAAACCCGCGGCGATTTTTCGTCGGACCAGTTCCGCGCATCCGCCGGGGTCATCTCAAGCCAATCAGCATTCGAGCTTGTTCCGGCGTTGCAATCGTGCGACCGGTCGCGCACGCCAGCTTCGCAATGCGTTGAATCAAGCGTTCGTTGGTGGCAGGATCGGTCTTGGCGGCGTCCATATAGAGATTGTCTTCGAGACCGATCCGCACATGACCACCCATCACGACGCCCAGCGCGTTCATCGGGAATTGAAAGCGCCCGATGCCGCCCACCGACCAAAACGCGGGTTGGGGCAAGCGTTCGACCATGAGCGCCAAATTCAGCGGCGTCGCGGTCAGCGTCCCGAGCGAACCCAGGATGATGTTGAACACGAACGGTGGCTGGAGGATCCGTTTGCCAATTAGATAGTGCGCGTAATCAAGCATCCCAAACTCAAAGATCTCAAGTTCGGGCACGATCCCGCGCTCTGCCATCCGCGCCGCCAGCCGCCCAATCATCTCAGGTTCGTTAACGGATGCATGCCTGGGAAAATTCATCGAGCCCAGCGTCAGCGACGCCAAGTCCGGTGTGACATCGCCATCAAGTTCAAGTGGATCGCTGCGTTCTGCGAACGTTTTGTACACGCGACCGCTTGTCGTCACGCAGATGATTGCTTGCGGAATTCGTTTGCGGATCCCGCGAATGATTTCGGAGAAGACTTGGCGGTGATAGGTCGGCTCTTCATCATCGCCCCGCGCATGAATGTGAATCGTTCGCGCCCCAGCTTGGTAGCAGCGTTCCACATCTTGAGCAATTTCCTCTGGTGTCGTTGGCACGGCTGGATTGTCTTTTTTGCGCGGCACCATTCCGGTGATCGCCGCATTGATAACCAGCGGTGTGGCTAGATCGTTCATGGCTATAGTCCTTTGACATCTGTTTTCATGATTTGCGCGGGCAAGCCAGCCACCAGCACGTTCGGCGGCACCGATTTGACCACAACCGCGCCTCCGCCAACCACCGACCCGGCGCCGATGGTCACATGGTCTCGAATCACCGCGCCCACGGCGATATACGCGCCTTCGCCGATTTCTAAACCGCCGGCTAGATTCGCCCCTGGACCAATGGTGCAAAACGGCTGAATCAAATTATCGTGACCGATCAAACAACCCCGGTTCAAAATCACATGCGCTTGAACGCGAGTGTTTGCCGAAATGACCACACCCGCGTTAATCACACACCCAGCCGCGATGCTAGAGCGACGGGAAATGGTCGCCGAGGGGTGAATCACCGAAGTAAATTTGTAATCACGCGCCAGCATCGTTTCGATAAAATTGCGACGTGTTGTACTCACAATTCCGGCGACCAAATAACATTCAGCTGGTCGGAAAGGAATCTCATCAATCCAAAACACTGGCAAGCCAGCGTGGACTGCCCCTGACGCAGGACGTTCCAGACTATTGACAAAGCCCAGCGGTTTGAATCCGCCGGCGGTCTCTGCAATATCGAGCGTCTCGGTTGCAAACGTGCCGTCGCCAAGAATCAACAGCGGTTTGATCTCCATTGGATCGCCACTCCTTCTTCAACGTATCCACATCCGCGCATGGGTCCAGATTCCCACCGCGTGCTTGACGTATCCAAGCGTCCAAATGTTTTGCAGAGCGACACCTAACGCCATCACTCCGGCGACGCCAACGATACCAAGTGGCTGAACGAGCGCCAGCGCGGCGCTCACCGTCAGCACACTCCGTAAAACCGAAATTAGCATCAAGGCACGTTGATGGTCCGTCATCATCAGCGCCAGTCCGCACGATCCCGACCAGACATTTACAATTTGCCCCAGACTTGTTAGCGCCAATACCATTGCCCCATCGCGATAAACGGATCCATAGACGAACTCCAAAATATCAGCGCCGAGCGACATGTACAGAATTAGACTCGCTATAGACGCGATACTCGCCAGGGTCGCGCTGTCGCGGAGCATTTTTTCTAGTTCATTTTTTCGTCCCAGTTTGTACAACCTGGCGATACTGGGAGCGATTACCGCATTCACAATATCGAGCGGCACGGAGACGAGTATCGCTAGACGCGCCGCCGCTCCATAGACCGCCACTTCGGATGGGTGACGAAACGCCGCCACAATCCAAATGTCGCTCTGCGCCATGGTCAACCAAGTCAAGTTGGTAATCAAGATGGGCGCCGATTGTCGCAGGAGCGACGGGGAGGATAGTCTCGTATTGATTGAGGCGGATACAACTTGAGTATTGAACATGCGCCACAAGACGACAAGCGCCAAAATCGTCGAAAAAGCGATGGAGCTTATTTTCAACTCTACAGCATGAATTTGATCGAGCGGACTAGGGGTTAGCGAGACGATCCAAAGCAATCCCACAAACACCCCAGCGGCTACCAGTCCGCCAAACAGCGTCGCCGCACGAATATCGTCAAAGCCGCGCAAGACTTCGGCAATCAATCGTTGCGCCGATTCGACGAATATCCAAAGTGGAACGAGCAAAACAAAGACGAGCGAAAGACCCAGCATGCCGCTCGCGGCGCTGGCGATGACGACAAGCCCCCGCGCCGCGAGCGCGCCGAGGCGCAAAATGGCTTTCGCCGATTGCCTTGCGCCTCCGGCATCGCCGACCGCCAAATTCTCCGCAATCGTTTTTGTTGCGATGCGTCCAAGCCCCAGCTGGGCAACCGCGGCAAAAAAGATTGCCAGACTCGCGGCATAAAAATACGCTCCCATATCCGACGGCGTAAGCAATCGCGCCAAGAGCGCATTGCCGGCTAGACTCAGCGCCATCATCATGCCCGTTCCGCTGACAGCCCACACTCCACTAATTAGCAAGCGCTTGGAAACAGAAGAAATACTAGGAAGGATGAACCGGCTCCATTTATGCAGAATCAATCGTGATCTTGTTCGACGCGGACATGGACTTGAGCAAGCTGCCCGTTGCAAATCTCCGCTGAGTTCACTGTACCGAGTCCGGACGAATACAGGGCATTTTTCAATGAGAGTATAAACGAGACACCCTAGTTCGTCAAAAGTTACGCGGTTCAATGCCCATTGACCGATAGACCCAAAGTCACTACAATGCCGTGTAATCCAATTAAATCGCAATGCCATCGCCAAACGCGGATCGTGGTTCTCAGTTTTGCATTCAGTCCTTGATTGGCGAAGGTGCTGATTAGGCAAGGAGCATGCATTGAAACGCTGTGAATGGCCCCAGGACAACGAACTGATGATCGCGTATCACGATAACGAATGGGGCACGCCGGTTCACGACGACCGCAAACTGTTCGAGTTTCTCGTCCTCGACGCGTTCCAAGCCGGCTTGTCGTGGCAAATCATCCTGAACAAGCGCGAGAATTTTCGCCGCGCGTTCCACAATTTCGCCGCGCAGAAAATTGCGAAATACAACGCGCGCGATACGAAACGCTTGCTTGCCGATGCCGGCATCGTTCGCAATCGCGCGAAAATTGCGGCGACGATTGGCAACGCGCAACGCTTTCTCGAAATCCAAAAAGAGTTCGGCTCGTTCGACCAGTACATCTGGCAATTCACCGGCGGCAAGACGATTCGCAACCAGTGGAAATCGTTGAAGGAAATTCCAGCCAAGTCAAAAGAATCGGACGCGATGAGTAAGGATTTGCAAGCGCGCGGCTTCAAGTTCGTCGGCTCGACGATTTGCTACGCGTTCATGCAGGCGGCGGGAATGGTGAACGATCATGTCGTCGGATGTTTTCGGTACATAGAGTTGAAAAAATCGTAACCAGTAAGAATCACTTCAACCCATCAACGGAGTTTCATTGAGGGGATTACGTCGAAGCAGAACGGTGTTATCGGAAGGTACTTGAACTTGACCCAACAAATCAAGAATATTGCAACTATCTTATTCAGGTACTTCGCTACCAACAAAAAGATCGAGACGCGTTGCATTTTCTTGAACGGTTGAGCGTTCTTTCTCCGAAAGATTTGAACACGATTTTTGGGCTGGCTGCCGTTCACAAAAAATTGGGACACAAAACTGATTTCGCAAATTACGCAATGAAAGCAGAATCGGCTATACCGCCCGAAGACTGGTATAACCTTGCTTGCTTTGAATCTATTTGTGATAATCGAGAACTTGCCTTTGAGCATTTATCTCGTGCCGCAAAGCAAGACGACTTTGATCGCGCTTGGGCGTGGCGCGATCCCGACCTCGAAGAGATGCGATACGATCCGCGCTTTGAACAAATCGTCGGAGCACGTCCCGACGACAAACCAACATAAAACCTTGCAAAGGCGCGGAGTGTGAAACCTTCGCAAGGTTCGGAGGTTCGCCCCCCTCTTGACGACGAACACCCGTTCTGCTAGAATGTTGCCACGTGTTCACCTGAAGGAGGGTGTAATGGCAAAACCAAATATAACCGTTCCCAAACCCGCATCCGGCGCAGTTGCCTTGCTCATCGGCACGCGCAAGGGTGCGTTCATTTTGCGCGGCGATAAAACGCGGCGCAAGTGGAAACTGTCCGACGGCATCTTTATCGGCGCGGTCGTCAACGATATGGTGATGGACTCGCGCGGCAGTCGCACGATCTTGATGGGCGCGCGCACCGGGCATCTCGGTCCGACTGTTTTTCGCTCGACCGATTTGGGCAAGACGTGGAAGGAGGCGACCCAGCCACCCGCGTTTCCCAAAGCGCCCGAAGGCGAGACCGGCATTTCGGTGCATCACAACTTTTGGATTTCGCCGGGTCACGCGAGCGAACCCGGTGTGTGGTACATCGGCACATCGCCCCAAGGATTGTTTCGTTCGGAGGATGATGGCGCGACCTGGGAACCGGTCAACGGGTTCAATCAACATCCCCAATTCCAGACCTGGTGGAATCCGCCGGATCAAGGACCACCCGATGGACCGACGCTCCATTCGGTGATGATTGATCCGCGCGACGCCAGGCACATGTATCTTTGTCTCTCTGGCGGCGGCGTGTTTGAATCGCAGGATAAAGGACGCGATTGGCATCCGTTGAACAAAGGACTCGTGTCCGAGTTTCTTCCAGTTCCCGATGCCGAAGTGGGACACGATCCGCATCGCGTGGAAATGAATCCGCTCGACCCCGATCGATTTTATATGCAAAATCATTTCGGGGTGTACACAATGGATCGCAAAAAAGGCGTTTGGGAAAACATCGGCAAAAAATTACCAAAGCCGTACAGCGATCACTCATATCCGATTGTTACACATCCGCGCGACCCAAACACCGTTTGGATTTTCCCTCTCGACGGTTCTTTTCCGTTGGGACGCGTCAGCCCGAATGGAAAACCGGCGGCGTTCGTCACGCACAATGGCGGCAAAACGTGGAAGAAACAGACCAAAGGTTTTCCGACCCAGCACGGTTGGTTTTCGGTGAAACGCCAAGCGATGAACGCGGATTCGCACGATCCGGTCGGCGTCTATCTCGGCACGACCGGCGGCGAAGTGTGGGCGAGTCGCAACGAAGGCGAATCGTGGACGCGGCTTCTGACCTCGCTCCCGGAAATCTATTCGGTGCGCGCGGTGGAGTTATGAGCAATTGTCATTTCGAGCGCACGCGAGAAATCTTACCAGTTGTGCGCGAGATTTCTCGCTCCGCTCGAAATGACAATCCGTAGGCAAATTATGCAAGTCCACATTCCCACACCGCTTCGCGCGTACACGAACGCGGCTCAGGTCGAAGCGAATGGCGCGACGCTTGCGGAATTGTTCGCGGATCTGGAGCGACAGTTTCCGGGCATTCGCTTTCGCATCATTAACGAGCAAGACGAAATTCGCGAGCACATCAAAATTTTCGTCAACCAAACTCTCGCGCCGAATCTGGACGCGCCGCTCGCGCCAAATGATCGCGTGCGAATCGTGATGGCGATTAGCGGCGGTTGATCGTTAAGACCCAAAGGGTTGCATGCCCTTTGGGTCTTTTTGCGGCTATTGCAAAATCCGCGTCACTGACTATAATTCCGCCACTACAATTTGCATCACAGAAAATGAATATCCTGAGGGAGGAAAAAATGAACATTACCACGACGTTGGAAACCAGCCGCGTGTCCGTCACCGTTTTTCAAATTCACGGCAACGTGGACGCGTCCAACTATAGCGAACTGCAAACGCGCGTGCAGGAAGCGATTCAAGCCGGGATGCACTATATTCTGCTCGACTTGAGCGACGTGCCGTACATGAGCAGCGCCGGCTTGCGCGCGCTCAATCAAATCTTCAACTGGGTGCGCGCGCACGCGCCCGATGAGAGCGACGCCGCCGTGAGCCAAGGATTGGCATCCGGCAAATTCAAATCGCAGCATCTCAAATTGCTCAATCCCACACCGCGCGTACTCGACGTGCTCAAGACTGCCGGGATAGATATGTTTCTAGAAATCCACACGAATCGCCAAAACGCGCTCGTTTCGTTTGAACCGGGGAAGTAAACCAATGCCTGAGTTGGACTGGCTGACCGCGAGCGAACTCGCGCGCCTGCTTCACGCGCAAAAAATTTCGTCGGTCGAATTGACTATGCATTTCCTCGACCGTTTGGAAAAATTCGGACCGCGCTATCACGCGCTCGCCGAATTGACGCGCGACCTCGCGCGGCAACAAGCGCGGCGCGCGGATCACACATTGCGGCGTGTAGGGGCGAAGCATGCTTCGCTCCTGCTGGGAATTCCGTACGGTGCGAAGGATTTGCTCGCGACGAAAAACATTCCGACGCGCTGGGGTTCGCCCGCGCACCGCGACCAGGTTTTCGATTACGATGCGACCGTTATCACGCGTCTGCAAAACGCCGGCGCGGTGCTCGTCGCCAAACTCGCGATGGTCGAACTTGCCGGCGGCGGCGGGTACGAATTCGCGTCCGCGTCGTTGCACGGACCGGGGTTGAATCCGTGGAACGTCAATCACTGGTCGGGCGGCTCGTCGTCCGGGTCGGGCAGCGTGGTCGCGGCGGGTCTCGTGCCGTTCGCGCTCGGCTCGGAAACCTGGGGCAGCATCAACACGCCCGCGGCGTACTGCGGTGTCACCGGTTTGCGACCGACGTGGGGCTTAGTCAGTCGCGCCGGCGCGATGGAGTTGGGTTGGACGCTCGACAAAATCGGTCCGATGGCGCGCAGCGCGGAAGATTGCGGCTGGATTTTGCAAGCCATCGCCGGACCCGACGCGAACGACCCGACGACCGGGCGCGCGTTCCAGTTCCAGCCGCGCCTCGCGCGCCGCAATTTTCGCGTCGGCGTTTTGCCCGCCGATTTCAGCGACATCCCGGAACTCGGCAAGGCATTCGACGACGCGTTGCGTGTGTTCAGGAAAATCGGTGTGAAACTGTCGCGTGTGGAATTGCCCGACTATCCGTACAGCGATATCGCGCTGACGATTCTGCACGCGGAAACGCTCGCGACGCACGAAGAATTTATCAAGAGCGATAAACTAGATTTGCTGGTGGACGCGTCGCAAAAGCAATCGCTGCGTCAATCGCTCCAACTCGCGCCGGGCGAGTACGCGCGCGCGCTCAAACAACGCGCGCAGATCACGCGGGATGTGCTCGCGCTCTTCGACCAGTTCGACGCGCTCGTTTCGCCGGCGGTGACGGAAGAAGCGATTCCCCTCGAGATGAGTCTCAAAACGCGCGTGCGGCGGCGCGGCAATTATAGCGTGCTTGGCGCGCTGTGCGGCGTGCCCGCGCTCATCGCGCCGATGGGATTCGGCAAGCAAAATTTACCGCTTGCGCTCGCTTTGACCGGCAATCGGTTTGGCGAGAACGCGCTGCTCCAACTCGGTATGCGCTTCCAACGCGAAACGGATTGGCATCGCCGCCATCCGGCTGTCCCGGCGTAAGATATATTCGGATAATCGCAAACCTTGACCGAATTTTGACTTGAAGTTTACACGATTTTGACCCGCGCGGTTTAACATCATTCTGTCGCGGTTCACCAAAGTGGATGGGCCCATTTTTCGCGTATTGTCAGGATGACAGAGGTTATGATTGCCTTTCCGTTTGCCACGCGAGCGGAAAGGCATTTTTTATTCGGGAGAGGTCTATGCAATTACGCATGATCGGATTCATCGCAGGGCTAGGCATGCTCATCGGTCTCGCTCTCTTCCATGCGCCGTCGGCGAATGCCGGCGGTCCGCCGGACGCTCCGCCGCCCGCTGCGGAAATCGAAAATCAAGTGTGCTTGGCGTGCCATTCGAATCGGCAATTGGTGCTCAAATTACCGAACGGTGATAGTCTGCCCATGTTCGTGGATGCCGCCGCGTTCAACGCATCCGTGCATGGCAAGCAAGGACAACGGTGTACCGCGTGCCATACCAATATCAGCGGCTATCCGCATCCGCCGATTGCCGCGCGGGACGCGCGCGATTTTTCGATTCAGATGTACACGCTGTGTCGGCAGTGTCACGGTGACCAATTCAAAAAGACGCTCGACTCGGTGCACGCGACCGAACTCGCCGCCGGCAATCGCGACGCGCCAGTGTGCACCGACTGCCACACCGCGCACTATTCCTCCAAGCCAGCTCAACCCCGTGCGCGCATTTCGACCACGTGTCAAAAATGCCATAGCACGATTTTCAATCAGTACAAAGACAGCATTCACGGTTCGGCGTTGATTACCGAAAACAATCTCGACGTGCCGACGTGCGTCGAATGCCACGGCGTTCACAACATCGGCGATCCGCTCACCGCGCAATTTCGGCTCAAGTCGCCGGAGATTTGCGCCAAGTGTCACACGAACAAAGCGTTGATGAACAAGTACCGGATTTCGACGAACGTGATGAATAGTTACGTCGCCGACTTTCACGGCACGACCGTCGAGTTGTTCGAGAAACAGTCACCCGACCATCCTACGAACAAAGCCGTCTGCTTCGATTGTCATGGCGTCCACAACATCAAGAAAATTGACGATCCGCAATCCACGGTCTTTCGACAGAATTTGCTCAAGACGTGCCAGCAATGTCACCCCGACGCGACGACGAATTTTCCGGCGTCGTGGCTCAGTCACTATGATGCCAGCCCCGAACGCTTCCCAGCCATGTACTATGTGAATCTGTTTTACACCATTCTCATTCCCGTGACGATTGGCGGTATGCTCGGGTTTATCGCGCTCGATCTCGCGCGCCGTATTATCAATCGTTTCAACAAAAACGGAGGAGCGTAAATCATGGCGGAGCAAAAACAATATCCACGCTTTTCCCCGGCGCAACGCGTCGAACACTGGATCATGTTCGCGTCGTTTACGATTCTCGCCGTCACCGGCTTGCCGCAAAAATTCGTCGGCAATGCCTGGGCGGAGCAGATGATCCAGATCATGGGCGGCATCGAATTCGTGCGCCTGATTCATCACCTTGCCGCCGTGGTGATGGTGCTTGGTTCGATCTATCATATCGTCGCCATCGCCTACAAAATTTACGTCGTCCGCGTGCGCTGGACGATGTTCCCGCGTTTTGACGATGTGCTCGACGCGCTCGACGCGATTCGCTACAACCTTGGTTTGACGAAAGAACATCCCAAGTTCGACCGCTTCAACTTTGGCGAAAAGTTCGAGTACTGGGCGTTCGTGTGGGGCACGGTCGTGATGGCGCTGACCGGGTTTATGATGTGGAACCCGATCAACACCGCGCGCTTCGTCCCCGGCGATTTGATTCCCGCCGCCAAAGCCGCGCATGGGGGCGAAGCGCTCCTCGCCGTGCTCGCGATTCTCATCTGGCACTTTTACAATGTTCACATCAAGATGTTCAATCGCGCCATGTTCACCGGCAAGATGCCGGAACATCAAATGGAAGAAGAACATGGCTTGGAACTTGAACGGCTGCACCAGGGTAAAACCGACAAGCGTCCGCCGGCTGAGGTGGTCAAACAACGCGAGCGCCTCTTCATCCCGATCGCGTTGGGCTTTAGTGTTGTGATGCTCCTCGGCGTCTACTTTTTCACCACGTACGAACAAACGGCGATCACGACCTTGCCGCGCCGCGCGGATGTCCAGGTATTCTCGCCGATCACACCAACGCCCACCTTGCGCGCGGGCGCGACGGTTGCGCCGGTCATTGCCGCGCCCAAGCCGTTGACGGAAAGCCACGTCGGGCGAACGCAATGCAATGTGTGTCACGAAGCCGGCATCGCCGGACCCAAGAATCCGGCGGATCACGCCGGACGCGCGGACGCGACGTGTAGCGCGTGCCACAAACTTTCTACTGGCGTTGCAACACCGATAGCGGGCGCGACACCGCCAGTGAGTGCGCCTGCCACGAGCGGTGGCATCAAGCCACTCCCCGCTACGCATGATGGACGCACCACGTGCAACGTGTGTCACGAAACCGGCGTTGCCGGTCCCAAGAATCCGGCGGACCATGCCGGACGCGCAGATGCGACGTGCAGCGCGTGCCACAAGCCGGCGAGTAGCGCCGTGCCTGCCGCGCCGACTGCCGCCGCGAAACCCGCTGTCGCTCCAACGACCGGCGCCGCGACTGTTGCGCCGACTGCCGCGGCAAAACCATCCGTTGCGCCCACGACCGGTGCTGGAACTACCGTACCAACCGCCGCCGCGAAACCTACCGTTGCACCCGCGACCGGCGCCGCGCCTGCCGCGACGAAACCGTCTGCCACCACAGCGCCTGCCGGCGGCGCGGGTGTAGCGAAAGTACTCCCAGCCAGTCACGCGGGACGCGCGATCTGCAACGTGTGTCACGAGACCGGCGCGAGCGGTCCGAAAAATCCGGCAGACCACGCCGGACGCGCGGATGCCACGTGTGTCGCGTGCCATAAATTGCCGTAGTCAAGTTGCTTGAAAACAAAGAGCGATGCGGAGAAAATCCCCGCATCGCTCTTTTAGTTTCCGTGTGTCCTAACTTGGTCGAGTCGGAACCAAACCGGGCAATTTTGGACGCAGATGGACGCGGACAAACGCGGATAATTTTTTCATCCGCGTCCTATTAGATTTTGTCATGATTATCGCGCGCCCATCAACGCGAGCAACACGCCGCCGGCGATGACGCTCGCGATTTGACCGGACGCGTTCGCGCCCATCGCGTGCATCAACAAGAAATTTTCAAAGTCCTCTTCCTGCCCGATCTTTTGCACGACGCGCGCCGCCATCGGAAACGCGCTGATGCCTGCCGCGCCGATCAACGGATTGAAGTGACCGCGACTGAGCAGATTCAAGAATTTAGCGAACATCAACCCCATCGCGATGTCGAGACAAAACGCGACCAGCCCCAACGCGAGGATGCCGAGCGTTTGCACGCGCAAGAACGCGTCTGCACTCATCGTCGAGCCGACCGCCAGACCCAGGAACAGCGTGACGATGTTCGCGATTTCTTTCGACGACGCGCCGGTCAACCGTTCGACGACGCCGGACTCGCGCATCAAGTTGCCGAGCATCAACGTGCCGATCAACGGCAACGCCATCGGCACGAGCGTCCCGACGACGACGATGACGATGAGCGGAAACAGAATGCGCGTGCGCCGGCTGATCACGCGTTGCGAGTACGGCATGCGAATCGCGCGCTCGGTTTTGCTCGTGAGCAAACGCATGATCGGCGGCTGGATGATTGGCACGAGCGACATGTAACTGTACGCGCACACGGTGATCGGTCCGAGCAAGTGCGGCGCGAGCAGATTGCTCACATAGATCGAAGTCGGTCCATCAATTGCGCCGATGATGCCGATGGAGGCGGCTTCGTTGAGATTATAGCCCAACAGCAACGCAAGCATCAACGTGCCGAAAATTCCAAACTGCCCCGCCGCGCCGATCAGCATCATGCGCGGGTTTTCGAGGAGCGGACCGAAATCGGTCATCGCGCCGATGCCGATGAAAATCAACAGCGGAAATAGTTCGTTCTCGACGCCGGCTTGTTTCAGAATGGTGAGCAGACCCTCATCCTGAATCATCGGCGAAAGCGGCAAGTTGGCGAAGATCGCGCCCGCGCCAATCGGCAGGAGGAGCATCGGTTCGTACTCTTTCGCGATCGCGAGATAGAGCAACACGCCGCCGATTGCCATCATCAATGCCGAGCCAAGCGTGAGACCTTGGATGCCTTGGAGAAGTTGATCGAAGGAGACGCTCACTTACCCTCCTCGAACCGGACGAGCACATCGCCGTAGCGCACTGCTTGCCCGGCTTGCGCGATCACTTCGGCAACCGTCGCATCGCGCGGCGAGCGAATCGCGTTTTTCATTTTCATCGCTTCGAGAATGCACACGGTTTGTCCGTGCGTTACGGCATCGCCCGGTTTGACTTCAACCGTGAGGATCGTGCCCGGCATCGGCGCGGTAATCTCCTGACTCGCGCCATTCGCGCTCGTGCGCGGCGTCGGCGGGAGCGCGGGTGCGGGTGCGAGGCGCACGCTACCCAATACGTCGAGCGATGGCGGATGATACGACGTGGCGGGTCGTTCAATCGCGCTTTCGTCCGCCGCATTCACCGGCGAGATTTGCGGCGTGATAGTCGCGCCGAGCAGTTCTTGCGCGGCAGAGAGTTGCACGTCGAATGCCTGGTCGTTCAGCATCACGCGAAACTCGTTCGCCGAAAGGTCTTGCACGTCAATCGTGTATTCCTTGTCCTTGATTTGCAATTTGTAGCGTCTCATCGCGTCCTCCGACCGGGTTGCCAATTCGAATTTTGTAACGTGCGCCCCACGCCGACCCACCGGCTGGGGAGCGTGCCAGGTTTGTGCTCGCGCACCGCCGGCGCGGCTTGCTGGCGCAGATGAATGCGATGCGACATGACCGCAATCGTGATGGCGGCGACGGTGTCCGCGTCCAACCCAGGCGGGTACAACAGGGCGGGCGCTTTGGTGACCTGGGTCTTGCCGCGATCCAAGCGTGTGATCAGCGCGATGCCCAGCGCCATTACGCCGAGCAGTGAGAACACCAAGCCCATGCCGTAGAGGGTGAGTTGTAATCCGATGTTGATTGATTCCATATTTAGTGTCCAGTGTCCAGTGTTCAGTATTCAGTGTCCAGTGTTCAGTATTCAGTGTCCAGTGTTCAGTGCGCCGAATACTGAATACCGAATACTGAATTCTGAATTCCGAACTAGACCGGCATCAGTCCATGCTTCTTCGGTGGATTCTGTTTGACTTTGGTGCGAAGCACTTCGAGCGCGCGAATCAAGTGCGGGCGCGTTTCCTTTGGCTCGATCACCTCGTCAATCTGTCCCAGGTTCGCGGCGGTGTACGGGTTGAAGAATTTTTCGCGATACTCTTGAATGAATTGACCTTCCACTGATTTGGGATCGCTCGACGATGTAATTTCGCGGCGGCGCAAGATGCGCACCGCGCCATCCGCGCCCATCACCGCGATCTGCGCGGAGGGCCAGGCAAACGCGAGGTCACAGCGCATCTGCCGCGAACTCATCGCGATGTACGCGCCGCCGATCGCTTTGCGCGTGACGACCGAAATTTTCGGCACGGTCGCTTCGCAAAACGCGTAGATCACTTTCGCCCCGTGGCGAATGATGCCGTAATGTTCTTGATCCACGCCCGGCAAATAACCCGGCGTGTCCACGAACGTGACAACCGGAATGTTGAACGCGTCGCAGATACGCACAAAGCGCGCGACCTTGTCGCTCGAATCAATGTCGAGCACGCCGGCGAGATGCGCCGGTTGATTCGCGACGATGCCAACCGAATAACCGTCGAGCCGCGCGAAACCGACGATGGCGCTGCGCGCATAGTACGGATGGACTTCGAGAAAACTACGCGGGTCTACAATCGCGTCAATGACCTCGTGCATATCGTACGGTTCGTTCTCGTTCGGTGGAACGATGGTGTTGAGCGATTCGTCCATGCGGTCCGGCGAATCATAGCGCGCGACCTGGGGTGGGTCTTCCGTATTGTTCTGCGGCAGATAACTCAACAAGAGTTTGGTCAGCTCGATGGCTTGCGTCTCGTCTTCCGCGACGAGTTGCGCGACGCCGCTTTTCGCATTGTGCACCATCGTGCCGCCAAGATCGTTGAAATTCACTTCTTCGCCGGTCACCGCTTTGATGACTTCAGGACCGGTGATGAACATGAAACTGGTGCGCTGCGCCATAATCACGAAATCGGTCAGCGCGGGCGAATAGACCGAACCGCCGGCGCAGGGTCCGAGTATCAACGAAATCTGCGGGATGACGCCGGAGGAGAGCACGTTGCGCGTGAACACTTCGCCATAAGCCGCGAGCGAGCGCACGCCCTCTTGAATGCGCGCGCCGCCGGAATCGTTCAGTCCAATGATCGGGATGCCGCTTTCCAACGCGAGGTCTTGGATGCGGCAAATCTTGTGCGACTGCACTTCGGAGAACGAGCCGCCGAGCACGGTGAAATCTTGTGCGAACACCGCGACGCGTCGCCCGCTGATTTTGCCAAACCCGGTGACGACGCCATCGCCGGGAAAACGTTGCTCGTCCATGCCGAAATCGGTGACGTTGTGCGTGGCGAGCGCGCCAAGTTCTTGAAACGATCCTTCGTCGAGCAAGAGCGCGAGCCGTTCGCGCGCGGTCATTTTGCCGCGCTTGTGTTGCGCCGCGATGCGTTCCGTACCGCCGCCTTGCACAGCGCGTTCGCGCATCTCGCGCAGTTGGGTTAGATAATCTGTCATCAGACCACTCCTTAAATATGCGACTGCCGACGGCAGACCGACGACCGTCGCGATGGGTTAAAGATTCCAAAGCCAAAACGTATTCGCAAAAAAACGCTCACGCGCGCGGACAGGTTTGTTGTCCGCGTGCGTGAGCGTTCTTCACTCTTGCTTCCCAAGTTCAATATGTCCGATTTAGCGCATCCTGTCAAATTAGGCAACACATGGAGAACGCGTAAACGAATGACATTGCGTTCATTCGTTTATTCGTTTTTCGACACGTTGAATCGAATCGAGAGAATGTCGCCGTCCTTGACGACGTACTCTTTGCCTTCGAGCCGCAAGCGTCCATGCTTGCGCGCTTCGACCATGTCGCCGGAGGTGAGCATGTCCGCGTACGAAATCACTTCCGCGCGAATAAAGCCGCGCGCGAGATCGGTGTGAATCGTGCCTGCCGCGTCCACCGCGTTCGCGCCGACGCGAATCGTCCACGCGCGCACTTCGTCCTCGCCGACGGTGAAGAACGCGTGCAAGCCGAGCAATTGGTACGACAAGCGAATCACGCGCGACAACCCAGGTTCGGCGATGCCGTACTCTTTGAGAAACTCGGCGGCATCGTCGGGCGACATTTGCGCGAGTTCCATTTCGAGTTTACCTTGCAAGGTTGCGAGCATCGTCTTTTTGTGCGCGTATTTCGCAATCGTCGTCGGATCGCTCACCGCACGGTCGCCGGTGTTGAACACGACGAGCATCGGCTTGAGCGTGACGAGCGCGAGATTGCGCGTGACGCGCAGGTCGTCGTCGCTCAACTCTAAATCGCGGAGTGGTTTGCCGGCTTCGAGTTGCGGCTGAAAGCGCGCGAGGACCGCTTGCTCTTTGAGCATCGCATCGCGTTCGGCGGGCGTGCCGCCGCGCTTGGTCAACTGCGCGTGGATGCGTTCGAGCCGCCGCTCGACCATCGCGAGGTCGGAAAGAATCAGTTCGGTGTCGAGGATGTCGAGATCGCGCGCCGGGTCAATCGTCTCTTCGATGTGCGGCACATTTTCGTCTTCAAACGCGCGGACGACGTGGAGGAGTGCGTCGTTCTGGACGATGTGATTGAGGAGCACGCCGTCTATCCCGCCCTTTTCGCCGATGCCGCGCGAGAGACCGCCGATGTCGTTGTACTGCACTTGCGCGTAAATCGTTTTGCGCGGGTTGAACATTTTCGAAAGCACACCCACGCGCGGGTCGGGCACGTCCACCATCGCGGTGTGGACTTCCAATTTGCCGGACGAGAACGCCGCGGTTTCGATTTGTCCGCGCGTGAGCGCGTTAAAGATGGTTGTTTTGCCTGCATTGGGCAAGCCGATGATTCCGATTTGCATGTCGCGAGTATAGCACGAGTAGGGAGAAAAACAAAACCGCGAAACTCGGCGTTCGCGGTTTTGTGTTACGCGTGGAAGCGGCTTGCTTGGTCAATCCAGTTCGAGACTGTCCAAGCGAACAGTGTAAGTTTGCTTGTCCACGGCAAGGTGCTCGAGCATTGGATCTATCGCGATTGGATCATCGCGGCGGAGATGCAGACGCGCGCCCTGGGCAATCGTCGTAAAGGTGAGTGTCTCGAATGCGCGGGTGAGTTCGTTTGGATCAACTTGTTTATCGCACACCGCAAGATTGACGACTCGAATGTGCTTTGATTTGGCGTTTTGGGCGGCGTCCAACATTTGTTGCACGATGCCCTGCATCAAAACGGTTTCGTCCATTTTACTTCTCTTTCTAACGTGGGTGGCAAGATGGGCGCGTGTGCAGGCGTCAATCCTTTGGCGGCATGAAACGCCGAATGGAACTCGCGCATTCTGGCTGGCGCGATGTACGTCGCGGAAGCGCCGTTGCCCCAGATCATTAGCACAATCGCGCGAACGCGCGTCTCCCAGGAATCTTGCCACGCGCACAATTCGTGCACGAGTTTCCGCCTGGACGGTTCATGCGTCAAACAGTAAAAAGTGACCCCGGCAACTCGCGTCGTCTGCACCAGGCGAAGTTGCGCGAGGGTGGTGAGGTCTCGCTCGATCGCTTCGATGGGTTTGGCTAGATGATAGGCAACGTCGTCTGCCGTCAGCGATGTCGTCGAGTGTGAATGCAAGAAATGGAGAATCAAGCAACTCCATTCAAACTGAGTTAGTTCGGCAAAAAGTGTTTTGGCATTCTCGCTCAAACCTGCCAGGACCATCTCTTCGCTAATTATCCAGTTGTCAAAAGACTCATGTTCAACCACGGCTCCTGCCTTTCCACTCATTCACGCCAAGAAACGCGTTGGGAATTCGCTCTAGTTCGACTGAGTTGCCATCGCGAGTTCTGCTCCTGGGAAAGACGGTTGTTGTGCGCGAATCAGGAGGACGGGCGCTTTAGCATCATGGACGATTCGATAGGTGACATTGCCCAGTTGCCAGCCGCTCGGCGTGTTGACGCCATGGGTTGCCATCACGATCAAATCCACTTGAAATCGTTCGCCGCAAGCCAAAATCGTTTCGGCGACCAACCCCTCACAGACCATCGTCGTCACTTCGAGTCCCGCTTCTCTAAGCGGTTTGGCGACGCAATCTAAATAACTTTGAGACCTGGGATGCTGGGTTGATCCGCTATCGTGGGTCGCGGCGGCAAGCTTCGGTCCGCTCAGGAGTAAATCGTAGATTGGATCAACGACGATCTGAAGCAATACAATTTCTGCATCAAAATTTTCGGCAAGCATTCGAACGTGCGGTAATACGCCTTCGGCAAGTGAGGATCCATCGAGCGGCACAAGAATCTTTCTGTACATCTCGCCTCCCATCGCACCGTAAACCTGGGTCGTCTGGGAAAAAAACAGAAACCCGCCCTGGCGCTTACCAGAGCGGGTGACGAGACAATTATGATCGTTCAGCGCCGAGGAACTCTTTTTCAGAATTGCAACCCGGGCAACGTTGTCTTATGAGCACTTTGCTGAACGTGATTATAGCATGGTTTGGAGACAATGCAATAGCACATTGCGATACATTTTCGCGCGATGCTAATCGAATAGCCATCGCCATCAGTGACTGGGCGCGCTAATTCTGCAAGGTGTCTTGGATGCCGGAATGCTTCCGAACGAATCCAATCGGTTGGGGTGGATGTGACCCAAATCGCTAGATGCAGAATTGGGAGTCTTAAAAACTTGTAATAGCAGTGAGCATGCTCTCCATAAGCATTTCTCACATTCCCCACGCGCTGATCACAATGCCGATGACGATTCCGCCAATCGCGCCGATCGTCAAAATTGGAATCCACGCTTTGGTAATGATCGCGTCGGGCAGACTGAGCAGTAGCCCAAAAAGCAATCCGTTGATCCAGGTTGGCAGTGGCAGGTTCGCCGCGCCAATAACAAAGCCGATGCCAAAACGATTGACGAACGCGCCGGTCATCGCGACGCGTTTATCTTTCATTTCGAGCGGGATCATCGTCGCGACCGAAACGATGCCGAACACGATGCCGCAAAGAACACCGAGTGCGATTTTGGACATAGTGCCTACTCCGCGCGTCCCATTCGTTCCATCACCATCGCGCGCGCCTCCTCGTACAACGCGCGGTCGTCGCCCTCGCGCGGGGCGGCAAGTTCATCTGCAACGCGTTCGAGCTCGTGGCGAATGCTGACAATTTCGCCGCCACCATTGCTGTCGTTTTCACCTTGCAACGTGACCGCCGCACGATCCAGGTCGAAGAAAAAATTGAGTTCGTTGCCGAGCCGCCAGATGTCGAAGAATTTCAAGCGATGGTACATGTCACGCGCGACCGGACCTTCGAGACGCAGTTGCATCAATTGTTCCGTGTCTGCCCATTCCTGCAATCGCTCGGCGATGTACTCGGTTGGTGTGTCGCTCGGCAGGTCGGTCGTGCGAATGATTTCGCGGCGCATCGGTTGCGCTTCGATTTCTTCATGCAACAATTTGATCGGCGTTTTGCCATCGAGTTCGACATAGTAAAACCCAGGTCGTTCACCGATTTCGCCGAATGTCATGCGCTCGGTTGCGCCGGGCACGATGATCGTCGCCTTGTCGAGCGTGGATTTGTGCGTACGATGAATGTCGCCGAGAAAGAAATAATCAATCGCTTGCATCTCGGCGACGCGTGATTTGGGCAGGATCGCTTCCGCGAATTCTTTCGGCACGCACGCTTCATAGCCGCAGTGCAGCAGCAACAGCGTTACATCGGCTTGTGGCGGCGTCCACGTCACGTCGTCGAGCGGGTCCGCGCGCGCATCGAGACGCGGGTCGGGCGCGATGCCGCCAAGCGCGACCGTCGCACCTTCGACTTTGACGAAATCGAATTCGATCTCGGTGCGTTTGTTGAACACGTGCGCGGCGCGGAGCGCGTCGTAGATTCGCACCGGCGTCGCGCCATCGCTCGATGTCGGCATGTCGTGATTGCCGCTGATCGCGTAGATGCGGATGCCCGCGTCGCGCAATTTCTGAAATTGTTGCGCGACGAAGGTGAGTTCGGCGGGTGGCGGCGCTTCGCGGTCAAAGAGGTCGCCGCACTGCATAAAGAGATGTGCGCGTTTTTCAATCGCGTGGTCAACTGCGTGGGCGAACGCGCGGCGCAAACGCGCGCGACGTTCCGCGAGTTGTTTCGCGTTCATCTTGCCGTAAAAGCGACCGAGGTGGTTATCGGCGGTGCAGACGAGTTTGATCATGGTGGATTTTCGATTTTCGACTTCTGATTTTGGATTTTGGTGTGGTAGCACGGGACGATCTAAAGCAACCGATAAGCGACAAATTCCCACTTGCCGAAATCGTCCAACCGTTGTAATATCTCGTAGGGAAATACAGGTGAAGAAATTATGTTACGAACACTCACGATTTCAGAATCCGTCTTCAAGCAACTTGATCGCGAAGCCAAACGCAACCGCTTGTCGCCCAACGCGCTGGCAGAACGCTTGTTGGCGGAACGCTTGAGCGCGGATGAGCAAGCCTAGCGCGAGCAGTTCGATAATTTGCTCGCACGTGTTCACGCGCGGATGGCACGCTTTGATCCGAAGGAAATTGAATCTGACATTACCGCCGCATCCTCCGAAGTAAAGGCAAAGCGCCGTGCCAACCGTCGTTCTCGTTGATACCAATGTTTGGGTTTCGGCGTTTATCAACCCCGCGGGTTTCCCGGCGCGCTTGCATCGCGCGTGGCTGGACAATCGGTTTCAAGTTGTCGTCTCGTTACCCCTGCTTGATGATTCTCCGATGTTTTGACTCGCCCACGTATCACGCGCAAGTACTCCATTCAATCCAGCGATGTCGAAGAACTCTTGCAACTGTTGATCCGCCGCAGTCAAATTGTCGTGCCGACCGGCTCGGTGCGCGAGTGTCGCAATCCGGACGATGATCTCGTTCTCGAAACGGCGATTCTGGGGCAAGCGCAGTACGCCGTCTCACGCGACGACGACATTAAACGCGACCTCGATCTCATCAAGCATCTTGACGCGCACGGCGTTACCGTGTTGAGTGTGCAACAATTCCTCACTAAACTGGATGCGGGCGAGATCTAGCTCGCTTGCTGAAATTTCCTCTACCGAATTCTCCAAGGACCTCGTGATGGATTCACTGTGTGCGCGCCGTTCCGCGAGTTGTTTCGCGTTCATTTTGCCGTAAAAGCGACCGAGGTGGTTATCGGCTGTGCAAACGAGTTTGATCATGGTGGATTTTCGATTTTCGATTTGTGATTTTGGATTTGGGTGGTTCTTGACCTACTCGGCAATATCAGATACCTCGTATCCCATACTTTTCATTCTTTCTGATTCACTCTGTATTAGTTGCTTGTACTCCGACTGGTCTATTTTCTCGAGTTTCTTGTGGTCGAGAAGAATTCGGTTCGGTTTTCTTATCTCAAGAATCTTTTCCCCAGATTCACCATTGGCAATGGTTGGATATCCTGCGAAGCCGATAAAGACGGCTAGTATGACTTTCCCGAAGTGCAATACTCGTGAGAAGATCAGTGCGTGTTCTTTTTCTGTGTTGAAATCGCCATCGATGACGCGCGTCATAATTGATGCTATTCGAATATTGGGATCACCCAAATCGCGTACAGTCTTGAAGTTGGAATCCTGTCCCAGTATTTGCGCCAAGGGCATTTCCGTATCGGCGGATATATCAAACAATCTAGCCAAAAACCAAGCACGGTCTACAGCCGTTGCCATTGATGCGAGATCCTCGTTGCCCAGTAATTTGTGTCCTCTGGATTCTAGTCGACATGGTGAATTCTCATCGTCGTGAATCTCCAGAATGACCCCTTCTGATTGGGCGTTCATGAATATTTCTCTTGCGCGCCATAGGTTGGCTAGCTCGCCTAGTTTTCGAGGTTTGGTAACATCTTCAATATCCCACGTGGTCGAAAACGTGATTGGATTGGCAAAAGGGCGGAAAACGAAATTGCCTATTTCAGATACTACCCGGACTTTCAACTGTTCTTTGGGGATAATCCCGCTAGGATCAAAAGAAGTGGGGGTATAAAGCATCGCATGAAACCTTGACTCCTTGGATTTCTCGGTGTTGCTTATCAGCAAAGTGACGGATTTTCCAAGGGGAGTGATTGAAACCATACCGTCTTGGTGTTCGATATGTTCTGCAGGTATACCAAATCTAACTTGCTTTTCGATTGTAAACGTGGACACAGGTAGTGAATCGCGAAGTCCAATAGCAAAATCCATCCATTGTTCATGCATGTCATAAACGCTTTTGAACCCGGTCGAGGTAAACTTGAAAATAGCATCGGCATTATGCCCAACTTTTTCGCGCAGATTTTTCTTTTTCTGGACATATTTATCAAAATCGTTCCCGATATGTCGACGGATAGCAGTACTGAGTCCTTTGCCATTGAGTGTATCTATCCTGTCCGCCATGGACCAAGTTAGATCAAGCGTATGTTGATTCAGTGATTCTTTTTCCGTATCGGGTAGTTCGCGGAGCCGCTTTAATACTTTGGCTATCCATTCTTCATTAACATGGACAAGATAGGCGTGTTGAGGATCATTCTCTTTTCCGAATTCAATAATGAGGAAGAAAGCGGGAAGAGGCGAGCCTACTAGCTTCTCCCAATTGCTGAGAGTAATGGATTTTCTTTGCCTCGTTGTCTCTATGCCTTTGACCTGAACAAAGCATTCAATTCTAGTGGCGCGCAGGTCGAGAGGTACTCCCGCCACTGGTAGTGTCGGCGGAAACTGTAACAAGAAATCCCAACCTTCACGGTCGGAGTTTGAGGCATTAGCAGTTATTGTCATCTGAGCTGCCCAAGTTTTGAGCGTAGCTTGGGCCATCTCGCCTAAATCTCTTTCCATTTCTTTTCCTCATTCGATTTCTCCTCGCGCTTGAACGTGATGGATTCACTGCGCGCGCGTTCGAGCGCGGCGGCGCGCGTCATTCATCTACCAATTGATGTACGTTTCTTTTGTCGCGTTTCGACGCCAAAAAGAAAAACCCGCGTGAGAAACGCGGACTACTGCGCGACGAATCGAGAAGGTTCATGCGCGCGTCGGCTCCAAAACAAATTTGTTCGTTGCTTGGAATTTGCTCGTGTTCAATCGCCAGGTTCCGTTAACCATTTTGCAAGGTGTGTTTTGATGCGGCGCAACCGCTCCTCATCAATTTCACCAATCGCGCCGAGTAATGCTTCTCCATTGACGACCGCAAGCCGTCCTACCCGAATCACGCTGGTTACTTTCAGACCAGATTTTGCAAAGTCCAGGTCGTCAAGTTCGATGAGTTCATCAAAATCCACGATAGCGTGTTGCGTTTGAGATGAGATCATGCAAATCAACCAATCGTCGAATTGACCGGGTAATTTGCCTACCAAAAGCGCAGGGCGAAATTTTCCTTGTGCGAGGTCGGTCTGCGGAAATTTGAATAGGACGATTTGTCCGGCGCGTTTCATGAAAAGACCACTTTTAAATCAGCGATAGTGTATACCGGTGTCACTTCGTCTTCCATACCGCGCATCGCCGACGCGAGAGACAAGCCCGACCACTCTGATTCGTCTTGCTGGTTTTGCTCGCGTTCCACTTTTGACAAAAGATACTCTACGAAATCAAGTACTTCTGCCTGTAGTGGTTGTGGCAATTGCTGGACGTATCGGTGAATTCTCTCAACTGCTGGCATTGGCTTTCCTCCTCAAGCGTAACTTATTGCTTGCCATTTTACCACGTTTCCTATTTGGGTTGCAAAGGCAAAATGGCAAACATTCACCATCCGCTGCCTACTCTGCTTTGCTCGCGTGTGATACGAATCCCTCTTTCCTGTATCTATCGTACCCCTGCTTCGTCAACGCGGCGAGTTCCTTGAGCATCGCGTCGTCCATCGTCGCAAAGTTGAAACACGACTTACCTTGCATTCGTTTCTTGAGCGTGGGCGCGTACTGCGCATCTGCCAATTGACGTACGTTTCCTTCGGCGCATTTCGACGCCAAACAGAAAAAAACCGCGTGAGTGACGCGGATTACTACTCGACCAACCAAGGATGTTCATGCGCGCGTCGGCTCCAAAACAAATTCGTCTATGTGTCGGAAGAATGCTTCGCTGGATAATTGGACGGCTTCGGCAATCGCTTCTTTCGTGATGCTGCTATGCCATTGCGCAATGATGGTTTCCCAATCTGTTCCTTCCGCGACCATTTCCAACACTTGCCATACAATAATGCGTGTGCCGCGAAAGGTGGGCTTGCCATGACAGATTGCAGAGTCGGCGACGATATAGCGCCCCAGGATCAGTCGGTTGCGTTTTGTGGAGCGGACTGGGTTTTTCAGCGCAAGCGCGTTTTTGGATCGCGCTCTTGGGCTTGGGATTTTCTTGCCGATCTTTTTCATCGCGCATCACCTCTCTCATTCTTCTGCGTGACATTATACATGAAATCGCGATGATGCGCTATCACAATCTTGCGAAACGCCTGTTCCCGCTTGCCGAAATCGCCCAACCGTTGTAATATCCTGACCGAGAAACTAAAGTGAGGCAGAGATGATACGGACACTCACGATTTCAGAAACTATTTTCAAGCAACTTGATCGCGAGGCAAAACGCAACCGCTTGTCCCCCAACGCGCTGGCAGAACGCTTGTTGGCGGAACGCTTGAACGCGGATGAGCAAGCGTGGCGCGAGCAGTTCGATAATTTGCTCGCACGTGTTCACGCGCGGATGGCGCGCTTTGATCCGAAGGAAATTGAATCTGACATTACCGCCGCATCCTCCGAAGTAAAGGCAAAGCGCCGTGCCCATCGTCGTTCTCGTTGACACGAATGTATGGGTTTCGGCATTTATCAACCCCGCGGGTTTCCCGGCGCGCTTGCATCGCGCGTGGCTGGACAATCGGTTTCAGGTTGTCGTCTCGTTACCTCTGCTTGATGAACTCTCCGAGGTTTTGACTCGCCCGCGTATCACGCGCAAGTACTCCATTCAAGCCAGCGATGTCGAAGAACTTTTGCAACTGATGATCCGCCGCAGTCACATTATCGTGCCGACCGGCTCAGTGCGCGAGTGTCGCGATCCGGACGATGATCTCATTCTCGAAACGGCGATTCTGGGGCAAGCGCAGTACGCCGTCTCACGCGACGACGACATTAAGCGCGACCTCGATCTCATCAAGCATCTTGACGCGCACGGCGTTACCGTGTTGAGTGTGCAACAGTTCCTCATAAAACTGGATGCAGGCGAGATATAAGCACGCTTTGATGAGATTTAGACGAAATCCTCGTAGCAATGGCATCTCTGCGAGTTTAATCATCCCGCGGGCTTATCCTCCTCCATTGACTTGCATGATTCCACCTTCGGTCATCTTACGCACGTCCAGTACTTGGTCAAGCTCGTCTTCTTTCAAATAACCTTTTTCCAATACGACTTGCTTGATCGTCACGTTGCGCGCCATTGCCTCTTGCGACACTTGCGCGGCTTTAATATATCCGATCACTGGGTTTAGCGCGGTGACGAGCACCGTAGATTTGGCGAGCCATCCTTCCGCTTTTTCGCGATTCGCGATGATGCCGACGACACATTTCGTCGTGAACGCGTTGATCGCGCTGATCAGCACGTCCATCATTTGAAACAGATTGTACGCGATGATCGGCATCATCACGTTCAATTCCAACTGCCCCGCCGCGGACGCCAGCGCGATTGTCAGATTGTTTCCCATGACGTGATAACACACCATGTTCAACATCTCCGCCAAGACGGGATTCGCCTTCCCCGGCATGATGGACGACCCAGGTTGAACCGCCGGCAATCGGATTTCGTCCAGTCCGGTCGCCGGACCCGACGCGAGCAAACGAAAATCATTCGCGATCCGCGTGAGCGTGATTGCGAGCGTGTTCATCGTCGCGGAAAAATCGGCGGCGTCCGCCTGCGACTGCATGGATTCAAAGAGATTTCCGCTCGAACGAACATGCAGTCCAGTCAATTCGTTGATTCGATTTATCATGCGCGGTTGATATTCCGGATGCGCATTCAGCCCTGTCCCGGTCGCCGTGCCCCCGATTCCCAATCGCCGAAGACGATCTCCAGCCGCCGCGATGCGCTCCCGATCATTTCGGACGGCTTGAGCGTATGCGCCAAATTCCTGCCCAAGGGTGATGGGGACAGCGTCTTGCAAGTGGGTGCGTCCCGATTTGACAATGCCGCTAAATTCTGTGGCTTTGGCGTCCAGCGCGTCTGCCAGCGTGCCGATTGTTTTCAACATTTCATCGAGCCGCCATAGACAGCCCAAACGGATCGCGGTTGGGATCGTGTCGTTGGTGGATTGTGCCATGTTCACGTGATCGTTCGGGTTGACCGGTTTTTTCGGATCGTCAATTTTGAATCCCAGGATCTGATTGGCGCGATTCGCGATGACTTCGTTGAGGTTCATATTGTGCGAGGTGCCGGCACCCGCTTGGAATGGATCTACGCAGAACTGGGATTCCCACCGGTTGTCAATCACTTCTTGTGCGGCGACGACAATCGCGTCCGCGATCTTTTTGTCGAGCAGTCCTAGGTCGCGGTTCACTTCGGCGGCGGCGCGCTTGATGATCGCCATCGACCAGATAAACGCGCGATAAGGTTTCAGTCCGCTAATAGGAAAATTTTGAATTGCGCGCTGGGTCTGCGCGCCCCACAATACGTCATCCGCCACACTTACAATGCCGAGCGAATCTTGTTCAATTCGAAAACCCATTTCGCCTCCTCTCCGAGTGCTTGCAATTGCCAACGATGGCGCCTGTATTGGTGTAGTATGCTTGTGCGAAAACTGGCTGTCAGATTCACCTAAACGTTACTATCCAATTCGACTTTGGAGTAGATTATCAGTTACAGACTTGGCATTGATCGCGTTGATTTTCATCTAGATGAACCCCTCTTTCTTGAATCGTGCGAAACCTTGTTTCGTCAACGCGGCGAGTTCTTTTAGCATCGCATCGTCAATCGTCGTAAAGTTGAAACACGATTTGCCTTGCATTCGTTTCTTGAGCGCGGGCGAAATACCTTTGAGCAAATCGGGAAAGACATACACCGGCATCAAATAGAAACTCACGTAGTTCTTCTTGATCGTCACCGCGCCGAAAAACATCGTGCGTTTGAATTTCTCCGAGTATCCCGCGTCGAGCGAATAGTTGCTTGGTGTGTCTGCCGTAACGGTCAGATGCTCGGCGTATTTTTGCAGGACGGTTTTCAAGTGCGTAAACGTGGCTTGGAAATCTCTGGACTGTGGCATACCGCCAACTCCTTTGCAGGAAGCATTTTTTTCTCCCACGAAGAACACCAAGGACACTAAATCTCACCCGAAATTCTTTGTGACCTTTATGCGCTTGGTGGGCAAAAATACTACCCCAAAAATTCGATCACCGCGCGATTGAATTCCTGGGTCGCTTCGATGCGCGGCAAATGTCCAACTCCGGCGAGTGTCACCAATCTTGCGTTCGGAATCGCAGACGCGAGCGCCTGCCCGTTTGGATATGGGACGAGCGGGTCGGCGTCTCCGTGAATGACGAGCGTGGGCACGCGAATCTCGCGCAAGCGTTTATGTACGCCGCTCGTGTGAAATGCCATCGCCGCGACGGCTTGCCGTTGATACGCATCGAGCGACATCGGCACGCGCCGCGCGTGGTCAATCAGTTCTGCCAGGTCTTCGGGTGGAATATATTTCGCGCCGGTGAGTAAATGCTGAGTGCGACGGATGCGCGTTGTGGCATCTTCGTTCGGGTCGCGCGCCAACAGCGCCATGTTTTCCGGCGATGGTCTAACGTGCGCGGGTCCGCCAGCGGACGTGGAAACGAGAATCAACTTGTCCACGAGTTCTGGATGTTGCAGGACCAACTGCAACGCGATAAAACCACCCATCGAGTAGCCGAGGACGAATGCCGGCGCGACGCCTAGGTTTTGAGTCACGCCCGCGGCGTCGTTCGCCATATCGTCAATCGTGTACGGCGCGATGGCACGCGCACTGTCACCTGCATCGCGATTGTCCATTGCAAAAACGCGATACCGTTGCGCGAACGGTTCGATCTGCTTCCACCAACCGAGCCGCGAGCCACCTAGCCCGGTGATGAGCAAGAGCGAGTGCCCCGCGCCGTGCTCGTCGTAAAAAATTGTTTGTGAACCGATTTGAATTATGGACATGATTCACCGAACGGATTGCAATTGGTAATTGGTAATTGACAATTGCCAATTGTCAATTCCTACACCGCTTCCTTCCACTCACTTCGCCCGCGCGCCTTTTTTTCTTCTTTCGATTTTTGATCGCGTACTTCGGTGATGACTTCGCTCCGCGCGCGTTCGAGCGCGCCGATCACGTCAATGTCGTTGCCGCCTTCTTTCGATTCGCGGTGACCGACCTTGACCATCACCGGCACGCGCACGAGCGGACCCAGGACGACCGCCTCGCCGATGTTCAAGCCGGGCAGATCGCCGAGCAATCCTTCGCTGATGCTTTCCGATGAAAGACGAATCGCTTGCTGGTCTTGCGGATTCGTGAGTCGCATGATGATCTGCGAATTGCACTGCGAGAGCGTGTCGCCGTGAACTTTGTACGGGCGTTGCGTGATGAGGACGAGGAACAAGCCGAACTTGCGACCCTCGGACGCGATGCGCTTGATGATGTACGCGGCTTGCGAGTTTGCGCCCGCGCCACCTGGGACAAAATTGTGCGCCTCCTCCAAAACGAAAAAGACCGGGCGCGCTAAACCTTCGTTGACCGCGCGTGACCAGGTTTCGCGCAACACCTTGTCCACGACAAATTCCGCGATCCATTGATCCACACCCGCAACATCGAGCACTGACAGATTCATCGGGCGCAACAAATCGTCCATCGGCACATCTTCAAAACCCCAGATGTCAATCTTGGTCAGTCGCTCGACGTACTTGAGCGCCTTTTGCGCGCCGGTGATCGCATCGAACGATGGCATCTTGGCGTTGTTCGATTTCTTTTCACGTGGCGTGGGTTCATCGGGTATTGGCTTGCCCAAATCTTCCCAGGATACGCCGAGGTTCGCTTTCTCCGCGACGCGTCGGGCGAAATCGCGATCAAACGAATCTTCGTCGCCAATCGCGGGATTCAAGTTGCGCGGTCCGCGCGGCATCCCAGGTTGCGGCGGCGCGCCGGCATCGCCCGCGTTCGCCAGTTGGTCGAGCGCGTCGAGAAAGGTTGCGGCGGTGTAATCTTGCCCTTGCAATTTTTCCCAGACGGTTTGAATCGCTTTGCGAATGTTCGTCGAGGTCTCGCCGATGCCGGTCATCTGGCAAATTTCGTCCGGTTCGAGTTTGGAAAATTGCAGCGTGAATTTTTTCGAGCCGCCGATTTCCTCGTCGGGGATGCGCCCGGCTTGCGTCGTCGGCAGGCGGAAAATTTCGACGTGATTCGCGAACGAGGTCGCGCGATGTTGCGTATCGCGGCGCATCAACACATAATCGCTGTTCGGATCGAACACGACGACCGTGCCACCGAGTTGCAACAATTTTTCGAGGATGACGCCGACGGTGTACGATTTGCCCGCGCCGGTCTGCGCGATCACCGCAAGATGGCGGCGCAAGCCGTTCGGGTTGAGCAACACGGGGACGCTCGGACGATTGATGAGTGTGCCGATCGCGATGCCGCTTTCGACCGCGGAGAAAAATTTGCGTAGCAATTCATCCGGCGCGTTGACGACGCTGGTGCCGGGCGTTGCCGCGTGGCGCGGAAAGCGGACGTTGTTTCCTTCGAGATAACCCAGCACTTGCGCGGTGCCGACGACTATCGGCGGCGAGGATTTGAGACGATTGAGGATGGACTCGACTTCGGTGTACGAGAGCGAGGTGTCGAGCAAGCGCGATGAAACACTAAGCGAGGTCACTTGCGCGAGCACGTCAATGTGCCGCGTCGGTTCTTCCACCGGCACGACGATGTACTCGAGACGCGGCGGCGCGATTTCGCGATTTGTCACAAACGTAAATTCATCCGTGCGTACTTCGCCGACGATATAACCGACTGTGTCCATTTCTACTCCTGTCGTCGTTACGTTTCTCCCTCCCCTGTTTGCGGTTGTTGCGTACGGGGAGGGCAGGGTGGGGGTTGCGTCACTCGACTGAACAATCGTTCTACTGCGAGCATTATAGCGAAACAAAAAACGAGTGTCAAGCATCGCGTAAAAAAACAAGCACACGAAGATACGCGAAAAATTCGTGTTCTTCGTGTGCTTCGTGGATGGATGAAGCGCTACGGCATGCGCTGACTACACACGGTCGCGGTGCCGTCCCAGATCATTTGATTGTAGATCGAGGTGTACACCCAGCCCGCCCATTGTCCTTCGTACCACAAGAGGTGATTGGGTTGATAACCATTGTAACTGCCGTAGCCGTGAATGCCCGCGCCGGTCACGTCCTTCACCGACAAATTGTCGAAACCGCGGAGCAATGTTCCGCGCGCATCCACACTCACGCTCAACAACGCGGCATTCGGTGGTTGATACGCCCAGTTCGGTTGCAGGTTCGTCGGATCGTACACCGCCATCACGAATCCCTCCAAAAAGTTTTCGCTCTGGTCGCCTCTGCCGCTCAACGAATTCGTTTGCCACACATCGCCGGGCGCGGTGCCCAGCATGTACCGATCCGCCGCGCCGAAGACCGCCTTGCCCGATGGTCTGGTCGCGGAGTTGAGTTCATCGTCGAGCCAAATGCGCGTGCGGCGGTCGCCGTACGATTCGAGCTTGAACCACCGATACGCGCCGGCGGGAATTCGGACTAGGGAACAATTCTGCAATTCCGGCGGCATCTCGCCTGCCACGAACGGTTGCCCGCCCCAGATGCCGCCGATGTTGATCGCGCGGCGCGGCGACGTGCCATCGCCGCTATTGCGGCTCGGCAAGCCGCCGGGCAAAGGACCGATCAAACCGAGACGCGCGATCATCGCTTCGTCGCCGGGAATCGTGACCATGATTGGAAATCCGCCAAACGGGTCTTCGTTGTTGCCGGGCTGATCGGCAAGAACGGGGAGCGCAAAAACGAAAAGCGCAACCAGGACAAAAAGGGGAACTAGGATTTTAGCTAACTTGCTCATTCATGCCTCCTTGAGGACTGCTTTGATTTGTTCGACGTGTCGCAACGTGGGCAGCCAGAATGCGCCGACGACGTTGCAGTGTTCGCGACACAGAACCACGTCGAGGTGTTCGCCCGCGAACGCGTGCCGTGTGTTCTTTTTTGCGCGTCCTTTCTGCGCGCGCGGACTGTCGAGAAACACATGCACCTGAATTGTACGCCGATTGCGGGTTACGAGCAAATCCACGCCGCTTTCAATGTCGCGCACCGCGTCGTACTCGACCGCGATGCCGTGCTCGCGCAACAGCGCGAACAAGTACAGGTCGCGCACGAACGAGGGATACGCGCGCTTGAGCCGCGCGACGAGTGCGCGTTTCTTGCGATTGCGTTCGACTTGGTCGCGCCAGCGTTCTTCGAACGCTTGATGCAATTCCTCGCGATGCCGCGCGAAATAATAATCGGCGAACTCGGTTTGCGATGGCACGCGTCTGCATTGCTCGACGAACGCGACGAACGCGGCGACGAACGGCGGCGGTTGATACTTCCACTCGATCTCGTCATCTTTGACGGAATCGAATTGCAATTTGTAATTTGCAATTTGCTTTTCGATAGCGGTAGTGGTGAGTTGAATCATCGGTAAAAAAGAATCCGCGTTTATCCGCGTTTATCCGCGTCCAGTAAACTCCGCAGCACGCGCAAGTTCATCTTGTCTTCTTTCAACTCCGGTCCCTTTTCCGTTTCGAGCAAGCCGGGCAAATCGCGCCAGCGTGGATCGTTCACGATGTTGCGGAATGCGCCGCGACCCAGTTTGCCCTTGCCGATGTGCTCGTGCCGATCCACACGCGAGCCGAGCGGCATTTTCGCATCGTTGAGATGCCACGCCTTGATGTGCTGAATGCCAATCGTATCGTCAAAGCGTTTGAACACATCTGTGTACGTCTCCGGCTTGCGGAGATCGTATCCTGCCGCGAACAGGTGGCACGAATCCACACACACGCCGATGCGTTTTTTCTCCGCGATGAGTTCGCGCATTTGCGCGAGTTCTTCGAACAAGTGACCCAGGTGATTGCCTTGTCCCGCCGTGTGTTCGAGCAAGGTCATCACGCGCACGTTCGGCAATTTCTCGTGGATGCGATTGAACGCGTCGGCGACGCGCTGGATGCCCCACTCGACGCCCTTGCCCATGTGCGACCCAGGATGCAGGACGAGGTACGGAATGCCGAGCAAGTTGCAGCGTTTCAGTTCGTCTTCCATCCCCGCGATAGATTTTTTCCAGAGCGCCGCGTCCGGCGACGCGAGGTTGATGAGGTACGATGTGTGTGCGACGACCTGCCGAATCCCAGTTTCGGCGAGTGCGGCGTTGAATCTGTCCGCGTCTTCCTGGGTGAGCAGTTTCGCTTTCCACTGATTGTTGTTCTTGGTGAACATCGCAATCGCGTCACAGCCGATTTGATGTCCGCTCAGAACCGCGTTCTCCACTCCACCGGCGATAGACATGTGTGCGCCGAGATGCATGAGACCTCCTGTAGTGCGGGCGGCTCGCCCGTATTTCATCAAAAAGTAGGCACTGTGGCATTGCGACCGTAAATCGGATTTAACGCAGAGACGCGGAGAACGCCGAGATCGCAGAGGGAAATTTTTCTAAAAAACTCGGTGTTCTCTGCGCCTCTGCGGTGAATATCTCGATCTCTCCGGTAACAATACTACAGTCTCAAAAAGTACATTTTTTCCGCACTGCCCAAAATTCCTCAATCGTGTTATAATTCAAATCGAACCGAGATACAAAAAGTTAGACGTGAGGTGAATGAAATGACCACCACCAATATCGAATTGACGTTCGAGCAACTGCTTGCCGCTATTGGCAAAATGCCAGTTGCCCAGCAAGTCAAGCTTTGGCGATTGTTAGACGCAAAACTAAATCGCAATGCGATCCGTCGGCAAGCCCGCGACGAGTTTGCAAAAACGGTTGAATCTATCCGTACTGCCAACGAAGGAGTCAACGAAGATGAAGTTATGGCAGATGTTACGGCGGTTGTTAAGCAAGTTCGGGCTGAACGCCGTGCGCGTCGTGGTTGATACGAATGTTCTTGTTAGTGGGACTCTGGCACATAAGGGATTCCCGGCGCGAGTGATTGACGCGGCAATTGCCGGTCAGATCCAATTCGTCGTTTCGACCACTTTGATAGAGGAGTACCTTGAAGTGATCCAGCGTCCGCATATCACCAAACGTTACCTCGAGATAGGTGATCGAGTTGCATCGGTATCATTTTATCTCGATACGAACGCGCTACACGTTTTCACAAATGAGATTGCGCGAGTTGTTCCCAGCGATCCCGACGACGATTTTCTGATTGCCTGTGCCGTTGAAGGTCAAGCCCGATACATCGTCTCCGGCGACGAGCATCTTCTCGAACTGGGTCATTCTCGCGGCGTCGAAATTCTCGCGCCGCGCGATTTTGTGGAGCAAGTGTTAAACTGACACCTGCTCCATTTTTTATTTGATCACCCCCAACTCTTTCCCCACCTTCGCAAACACGTCCAACCCGCGATTCAAATCGTCACGCGAATGCGCGGCGGAAATCATCACGCGGATGCGCGCTTTGCCTTTGGCGACGGTCGGAAAACCAATCGCCATCGCGAACACGCCGCGCTCCGCGTCGAACAGCGCGCGCGAAAATTGTTGCGCGAGCGGCGCTTCGCCAAGCATGATTGGCGTGATCGGCGTTGTGCTGACGCCCGTATCGAAACCCAGCCGCTTGATTTCGGTTTTGAAATAGCGCGTGTTCTCCCAGAGTTTGTCCACCAGTTCGGTGGATTGTTCGAGCAAGTTCACGGCGGCGAGACACGCGGCGGTGTCCGCCGGCGTGACCGCGCTAGAAAATAAAAATGGGCGCGCGCGTTGGCGAATCCAATCCACGACGATTTTCTTTCCTGCGATCACGCCGCCCATTACGCCGAACGCTTTCGAGAGCGTACCGATCTCCAAATCGAACTTGCCGTGCAAACCGAAATGATCCACGATGCCGCGCCCGCCGCGTCCAACTACGCCTTCGCCGTGCGCGTCGTCCACCATCGTGATGACGCCGTACCGTTCGCACACCTCGTACAATTTATCGAGTGGCGCAATGTCGCCATCCATCGAGAACACGCCGTCGGTGACGAGCAACGCGCGGCGATAGTTGCCGACGTTCTCGCGAATGACGCGCTCGGCGTCCGCGACATCGCAATGCGCGTAGATCAAAATTTTCGCGGACGATAAACGACAACCGTCAATGATGCTCGCGTGATTCAGTCGGTCGGTGAAAATCACGTCGTCCTTGCCGACCATCGGCGGGATCGCGGCTTGATTCGCGCAAAAACCGGATTGGACGTACAACGCATCCTCGACGCCTTTGAACGCGGCGATGCGTCGCTCGAATTCGCGATGCAGTTCGAGTGTGCCGGCGATGCTCCGCACGGCGGCAGGACCGACGCCCCAATCGTCAATCGCTTTTTTAGCAGCGTCACGCAAACGCGGATCGTTCGCCAGACCAAGGTAATTGTTCGTGCAAAAATTCAGCACGCGCTTACCATCCACGGTCATCCACGCGCCGCATGGCGACCCGATTGTGCGAATCGTGTTGAAAAGACCTTGCTGCTTGAGCGCGTCGAGTTCGTCGGAAATCCATTGTAGTTTGTTTGACATCATTGCCTCCGTGACTGCCGACCGCCGTAAAATTTCTGCGGTCAGCGGTCTGCCGTCACTCCTCCACCCAATTCAAAATCACCTTGCCCGAATTTCCCGACCGCATCACCTCGAACGCTTTTTCAAACTCGGTGTAGTGAAAACGATGCGTGATGATCGGGCTAATGTCCAAGCCGCTGTTCAACATGGATTGCATCAAGTACCACGTTTCGTACATCTCGCGCCCGTAAATGCCCTTGATCGTCAACATGCTAAAGATGACCTTGTTCCAATCAATCGCGATTTCCTGGTTCGGAATTCCCAGCATCGCGATTCTGCCGCCGTGACACATGTTCGCGATCATTTCCTTGAACGCGTCCGGGTTGCCGGACATTTCGAGCGCGATGTCGAACCCTTCTTTCATGCCCAATTCTTTTTGCACCTGCGCGATCCTTTTCTCGCACACGTTGAGCGCGACGGTAGCGCCCATCTTTTTTGCGAGATCGAGCCGATATGGATTCACATCAGTCGTGACGATGTAACGCGCGCCGGCATGTTTCACAATCGCAGTCGCCATCGTGCCGATGGGACCCGCGCCGGTGATGAGCACATCTTCGCCGAGCACCGGGAATGTGAGCGCAGTGTGCATCGCGTTACCGAATGGATCGAAGATGCTGAGGATGTCGAGCGGAATCCTGGGATCGGCATGCCACACGTTCGACGCGGGAATCGCGAGGTACTCGGCGAACGCGCCGGTGCGATTCACGCCGACGCCTTGCGTGTCTTTGCAAAGATGCCGGCGTCCCGCTAAACAGTTGCGACATTTGCCGCAAACGATGTGTCCTTCGCCGGAAACGATATCGCCAATCGCGAGATCGCGCACGTTGCTGCCAATTGCCGCGACCGTGCCGACGAACTCGTGCCCAATCGTCATCGGCACCGGAATCGTTTTTTGCGACCACGCGTCCCAGTTCCAGATGTGCACGTCCGTGCCGCAAATCGAAGTCTTGTGAATCTTGATGAGTACATCGTCAATGCCGATTTGCGGCACCGGCGCATCGTCGAGCCACAACCCAGGTCGCGCGTGTTTTTTGACAAGCGCTTTCATCGTTCCTCCTTGGCAGTAACAGTGAGCAGTGAACAGTAAACAGTGAACAGTGAACAGTCAACTGTTTACTGTTCACTGTTTACTGAGATTTCGATCCATCCATGCCGCGATATGTTCGAACGCCTCTGCACCGTGAGCGTCGGTCACAAACGAATGTCCCGACCCAGGAACGACGTACCACGCTTTCTCGCTGGGGATCGCGTCGAAAAGCTTGCGCGTGCTCGCGGGGTTCACGACGCGGTCGAGTTCGCTCTGGACAATGAGCGCGGGCACGCGCACGTTCGCCGCGCACGCAAGCGCGTCTTGCATGAACAGATTCGGAATGCTATCGGCGCAAATCCAGCGCTGCAAAAATCCTTGGCGTTCGGCGTTGATGCGCGCGTGATCGTCCGCGAAAATATCCTTATAGCCGACGCGGTAGGGGAGATAGAGCGGATGGCGCGTGAACGATTTTTGAAAACGGTTGAACGAATCCACGATTTTGTACAGCGACATTTCGCTCGGCGCGATTTCATCGCGCAGACGACCGACCGTTGCGCCGGCGACGACCGCGCGCACACGCGCGTCGCGCGCCGTCGCGCAAATCACCGCGCCGCCGCCGAACGAATGACCGAACAATGCGATGCGGTCATTGTCCACGGCTGGGTTCGCTTCGATGTAATCGAGCGCGTGGCGCAAATCCGCCACCCAGCGTTCTTCGGAAATATAGCCGCGCAGTCCATCGCTCGCGCCGTGACCGCGAAAGTCGAACGCGAGTGTCATGTAGCCGCGTTCGCAAAAACGCGCGGGGTAATCGCCAAACTCGTCGTGGGTGGAAAGTAAGCCGTGCGCGAAAACAATGACGGGATGTGGACGAGGTGTCATCGGTTCAAACAGCACGCCGCGCAGAGTGGTGGCATCGTCAGACTTGAATTCGATGCGTCGCATGGGATTACCTCGATGAAAAAACGTGGGGAAGATTTGGGGAAAGCATGGTTGGCATCATTGCCTCTCATGCAAATTATACCACATTCACGCGGCGAATAAAATAGTCGGGGCGACTCAGTGAGTCGCCCCGCTTCTAACGCAGTCCCGCAAACAAATCTTTTTCGCGCCGCGGCTTTTTGTTCAGCCGCGATTCGACGAGCAAGTAGTATTCCATGTTCCAATGCACCTGGCGTTCCTTGGTCAGCCAGCGAATGAAATCGGTGGCTTCACTCCGTTGACAATAGAGCGCCTTGGTCACCGAGCCGGTGAATGCCGAAACGTCAAGCGTCGTCGTAATCGTTTCGTCAGGCACCGAGAACAATCCCTGCGCGCCCCACTGGCTCACGACACTCGCCGGCAAAACGCAATAGTACAATTTTTGCGGCGAGTACGTGCCCAGCCCTTCGCGAAAGTGATGCGGAAACTTGTCGGGATTGCCCGCCGAGCGAAATGCGGCGGTGGTCACGCGGCTGATGAGTTGATGTTCTTTGTCGCCGGACAAACCATCGGGACCGAATGTGACGATGACCTGGGGTTGCAGTTCACGCACCAATCGCACGAGTTGATCTTCGATCACCGACTCGTCAATTTTGTCGAGATCGCCCGGCAGAATGTCAAAGTAGCACGCGCGCCGAATGCCGGTCGTGCGGCACGAGCACAACCGATCACGCGCCTCGCGCGCGTGTTTCAGCGCGTCGAGCGGCGCGACCGGCGCGGTTTTGCCGTGATGCAGATTTTTGCGCGTCGTCGTGACGAGCGAAACCTGGACGCCTTCGCTCGCGTATTTCGCCAGTGTGCCAGCCGGACCAAACGATTCGTCTTCCGGGTGCGCGAAGACGGCGAGCAGAGAAAGTTTCTCGCCTGTCAACGTGTGTTCGCGTAACGTCAAATCTGCTAATGCGCGAGCCATCAAGCCGCCTTTTTGAGAGATGCTGATACTTTGAACGCGCGCGCGATTTCTTTTTGCGCGGCGCGAAATCGGGTCAAGAGATCGGCTTCGTTTTCTTTGTTGAGTGTCGTCAAAACGAATTTGCTACAGCTGGCGCAGCCGCCGCGTTCACGGTAGCGTTTGATGTCGCACGTCACACAGCCATTCACCCGTACCATTGCCAGCGCGAACGCGAGCGCGTCGGGATCGGTCGCGGGCAGCGCGGCGACGCGCGTGACCAGGTCGCGCCAACGCGCGCCGCGTAAATCACGCAGCGCGGGCACCGCCCAATGCGCAAACAAGAATTCCGAGATCAGTCGCATACGCGCTTGTCCTTCATATCCCTAAGATTATAGCATAATTGGATAGAGCGCAACTTAAAGTTGCGTATGAAATGCCGTACCGCGTTGCCATTTTTTAATGAAGCGGTTAAAATAGCTGCGAAAGGAATCCTCAAAGAGGAGGTTTAACGTGACCGAGTTCAACAATTTTATCAATGGCAAATGGGTGCCCTCTCACCGCGGCAACACCTTCGAGAGCCGCAACCCGGCGAATGGGGAACTGATCGGCGTCTTACAAAAATCGGATGCGCGCGATGTGAACGATGCAGTGGACGCGGCGAGTACGGCATTCGAGAAATGGCGCAAGTACCCCGCGCCGAAACGCGCCGAGTTGATCTATCGCGTCGCGGAAATTTTGCGCGCGCGCAAACAAGAGATCGGCGAACTGCTCACGCGCGAGATGGGCAAGGTCATGCCCGAGGCGCTGGGTGATGTTCAAGAAGCGATTGACATGGCGCTGTACATAGCGGGCGAAGGTCGCCGCTTGAACGGTTTGCTCGTGCCGAGCGAACTGCCGAACAAGTGGGCGATGGCAACCCGTGATCCGCTCGGCGTCGTCGCCGCGATCACACCCTGGAATTTTCCGATCGCGATCCCAGCATGGAAAATGTTTCCCGCGCTCGTTTGCGGCAACACGGTCGTGTGGAAACCGGCGAGCGATACGCCGGTGCTCGCCGCGCGCATGATCGAGATTTACGAACAAGCGGGCTTTCCGCCGGGCGTCGTCAACTTGGTGACGGGTGGCGGCAGCGTTGTCGGCGACGCGCTCGTCGCGCATCCCAGGGTGCGCCTCGTCACCTTTACCGGCTCGACCGACATCGGACGCACGGTTTCGATCCAAGCCGCGCAACATTTGAAACGCGTGTCGTTGGAGATGGGCGGCAAGAACGCGATCATCGTGATGGACGACGCCGATCTCGATCTCGCCGTCGAAGGAATTTTGTGGAGCGCGTTCGGCACGAGCGGACAACGGTGTACCGCGTGCAGTCGCGTCATTGCACATCGCGCGATCAAACAGCAACTGCTCGATCGGCTTGTGCCGCGTACCGCGCGTTTGCGGCTTGGCGATGGTTTGCTCGCGACGACGGATGTCGGTCCGGTCATCAATCGTCCCGCCGCCGAAAAAATTCACGCGTACACCGATATCGCGAAACAGGAAGGCGCGGCAGTGTTGGTTGGCGGCAACATCGCAACCCAGGGTGAACTTGCGCGCGGTTCGTTTTACCAGCCGACGATTTTCGACAATGTGACGCCGACGATGCGCGTCGCGCAAGAAGAAATTTTCGGACCGTCGCTCGCGATCATCGAAGCGCAATCGCTCGACGATGCCATCGCCATCAACAATCGCACAAACTTTGGTCTCTCGACCTCCATCTACACGTCGAACGTGAATCGCGCGTTCGAAGCGATGCGTGATGTGACGACCGGCATTCTCTACATCAACGCCGGGACGATTGGCTCCGAAGTGCAATTGCCTTTCGGCGGCACGCGCGGCACCGGCAATGGTCATCGCGAAGGCGGAGGTCCGGTCGTACTTGACACATTTTGCGAATGGAAGACAATCTACGTGGATTACAGCGGGCGCTTGCAACGCGCGCAGATTGATACTGATGAGTTAGTCAAGAAAATCTAGTTTTCAGTCAACAGTGTTCAGTATTCCGTGCGCGTTTTCTGAACACTGAACACTGAATACTAGACTTTATCGGAAACAACTTTTACCTCTCGCCAAGACGCAAGGCACGCAAAGAATCATCTTAAAAAACTTGGCGTTCTTGGCGGCTTGGCGAGAGATGTCTTATTCCCGATAATGTCTACTGAATACTGCCGATTGAATTATGCCTACTCTCGTCCATCTCTCCGATCTCCATTTTGGTCCGGCGTATGTGCCGCATCTTGGCGAATTGATTCTCTCCGAGATTGCCATGCTCAAGCCGGATGTGGTCGTCGTTTCCGGCGATTTTACGATGCGGGGGCGGCACACGGAGTACGCGCACGCGCGCGCGTACCTCGACCGAATGACGACGCCGACCTTGACGATTCCTGGGAATCACGATCAACCGCTCTTTGCGCCGTTCGAACGATTGGTGCGCCCAATGGCGCGCTATGAAAAGTACATTCACAACGGCGCGGATGCAATGCTCGCGACGCGCGGCTGGTTTATCGCGGGGCTGAACGATAATCGTCCGATTCTGCCCGGCGGTTTTTGGTCGCGCGCGCAACGCGCGTGGTTGACGCGCGAATTCGCGAATGCGCCGCGCGCCGCAGTCAAAGTGCTCGCGACGCATCATCAACTCGACTGGGCGGGCAAGTGGAAACCGGCAGGGATCTGGTTCCCGTCGCGCGCGCGCGACTTGCTCGCACACGCCGGCGTCGAGTTGGTGTTGAACGGACACACCCACATTCCGAACGCAACTCAAACTCTGGAAGGCATCGTCATTGCGCGCGCCGGCACCGCGACATGTAATCGCCTGCGACACGGCAATTCGAATAGCTACAATTTCATCACGTTCGACGACAAAGAGATTTGCGTTTTTGTGCGACGATTCGACGAACGCGCGGATGCGTTTGTCAGTGACCGTGCGTTTACGTTTCAGCGAGGAAGGAAATTCTGAATTCTGAATTCTAAATTCGAAATTCGAAATTCAGGACCTGCCGTTTTGAATTTTGAATTTTGAATTACGAATTACGAATTGGATAAACGATGGACATACAGAAAATTGTGCTCATCTGGCCCGGACGCGAAGGTCGCTTGTGGGGCAAAGCGCCCGGCTCGCCCTATACGTTGATGCGTCTCGCGAGTTTGGTGCCCGACGGAATCCCGGTTGAAATCTGGGATGAAGATTTGATCGCGCTGCCGATGTCGCGCATTGACGCACACACCCTGGTCGGCATCACGAGCAAAACGTTGACGATTGAGCGCGCGCGCGACATTGCACTTGAGGCGCGGCGGCGCGGCGCGCGCGTCGTGATCGGCGGCACACACGCGACGTTGATCCCGGACGAAGTTGTGCAATGGGCGGACGTGACGGCGGTCGGCGAGGGCTATCACACGTGGCCCCAAATCATCGGTGACGCGCTGAAGGATCGTCTCCAAAAACTGTACGTGGACGAAACCTGGGCAAACCTTGCCGGCGTCGCGCCGATTACCGACCGCGTGCTCAAGATGGTGGACGAACATCGCAACTATTGGACGCCGTACATGGAAATCACGCGCGGCTGTCCGCGCGATTGTACATTCTGCACGGCAATTCGCGTGAGCGGCAAGGTGATGCGCCATCGTCCGATTGATGAAATCGTGGATGAAATCGCGCGGCGGCGGATCAAACGCTTTTTCCTGACCGACGATAATTTCGGTTTGAATTTTCGGACCAGCCCTGACTATATCACGCAGTTGTTCGACGCGCTCGCGAAATTGGATTTGAACGGCTGGACGGCGCAAGCCGAAATGATGGTCGGCAATTTTCCGGAATTACTCGCGCAGGCGCGCCGCGCCCATCTCGATAAATTCTTCATCGGCTTCGAGTCCATCAATGCGGGCAATCGCCGCGACCTGGGCGGCAAGAGCAAAGGCAACGTCGCGGAGTACAAGCGCGTAATCGAAACCGTGCACGCGCACGGGATCGGCGTCGTCGGTCTATTCGTCCTGGGTCTCGACGGGGACACGCCGGACGTATTCGAGAATACCTGGAACTTTGTGCGCGAGAGCGGACTCGACGCGGTGAGTTTCACGATTATGACGCCGTACCCGGGAACGGAGTTGCGCCGCGAGTACATCGAGCAAGACCGCCTCTTGTCGAACGAACCGTGGAGCAAGTACGACACCGCGCACGTCGTCTTTCGTCCGAAGCAGATGACGGTGGAACAATTGCGACGCGGGTACGATTGGATTTGTCGCCGCGCGTACGCGCCGCTCTCGATTGCGACGCGCGGGTTCCGCGCGTTGCGGCGTCATCCAGTTCATCAGTATCAGCGCCGCGCGTTTTCCAGTTTCAGTACCGATGTCGGTTATCGGCAGACGGTCAGTTATCGCGACCGCGAGCCGGATTTCAAGTGGCGCACACCCGCGCGTTTGAACCTCACCACCCCAACTTTTACGGACTAGCATTTTGCCTCGTCTCACTGTGCTCCTGCCGATCTACAACGAGGAACGCGAACTGCAAGCGTGTCTCGACCGCGTCCTCGCCTCGCCGGTGGCTTGCGAAATCATCGCGGTGGACGATTGCTCCACCGATGCGACGCCGCGCCTGCTTGAGCGTTTCAATGATCCGCGTCTCAAGGTGATTCATCACGCGGCGAATTGCGGCAAGGGCGGCGCGATTCAAACCGCCTTGCAGCACGCGACGGGCGATGTGTGCATCATTCAAGACGCCGACACGGAGTACGACCCGCGCGACTATGCGCGCTTGCTTGCGCCGCTCGAACGCGGCGAAGCGCAGGTGGTGTACGGCGTGCGCGATTTGAGCACACAACCGTTGATCGGTCATCTCGGCAACGCATTTCTCACGGCGATGACGAATCTATTGCTCGGCACGCGGCTTGCAGATATGGAAACGTGTTACAAGGTCGTGCCGACCGCGTTGCTGCGCGCGTTGCATTTATGCTCGCGCGGATTCGAGATCGAGCCAGAGATCACGGCGAAACTGGCGAAGCGGCGCGTCGCGTTCGGTCAAGTACGGATTGCGTATCATCCCCGGCGCGACAAGAAACTGCGCCGCGTGCGCGACGGCATCAAATCGCTCGCCGCGCTGATCCGCTACCGCTTTGCGGCGGCGTAGAATAAATATAAAAATTTTTATAAAAATCACGCTGCGCCGCGAGTCGAATAATTGACGCATCTCGCCCACGATGCTATAATGGCTGCGTCATCACTCTGATCGCTACTCTCCAATCTCTAATTTCCAATTTCCAACGTCCAATTTCCCATCTCCAGTTCTAGGAGGCACGCTTTGCGCGTTCTACTGATAAATCCACGCTTTCAACTTCCGATTGATACTCGCACGACGCCGCACCTGGGTCTGGCGTATCTCGCCGCGGTCAGCGAGCGGCGCGGTGACGAGGTGCGCGTCTTTGATATGGACGTCGAAGAAGTCAAACTGACCGATTTCGTGCGCGACTATCAGCCCGACATCGTCGGCATTACGAGCAACACGCCGCAGGTCAAGCAGGGCTGGTTCGCTGCGCGCGAAATCAAATCGGCGCTCGACGTGACGATTGTGCAGGGCGGTCCGCACGTTTCCGCGTTGCCGGAAGAATCCGCGTCGCGTCCGGAAATTGACGTTGTTGCGCGCGGCGAAGGCGAAGATACCTGGATCAATTTGTGCGAGGTCGTCGAACGCGCCAAAGCCGGCAATCCGAATTTCAAAACGCAAGACCTGCACGACCCCGCGCAAAAATTGCTCGACGGCGTGCTCGGCATTACGTACCAAACACGCGACGGCAAAATTCGCCACATGCACGAACGTCCCGCGATTGCCGATCTCGACGCACTGCCGTATCCGGCGTACCGGTATTTCAAGATGGAGCGCTACACCTCACTGCAACCGGCGATGGATGCGATTGAAATGGGCAAGTCGTTCAGCATTATGACCTCGCGTGGCTGTCCGTATCGTTGCACGTTCTGCTCGCAAAGCGTGATGGCGGAAAAGTGGCGCGCGCGTTCGCCGGAGAGCGTCGTCAAAGAGTGGAAACATCTCGTCGTCGAATTGGGCGCCCAAGAAATCGGCATCCTCGACGATTCGGCGAACATCAATCGCAAACGCTTGCACGAGTTGTGCGATTTGCTCATCCAAGAAAAACTCAATCACGTGCCGTGGATCCTCATCAACGGTATTCGCGCGAATCTTGCGGACGAGGAATTGCTCAGGCACATGAAAGATGCCGGATTGTTGCGGCTCGCGTTCGGCGTCGAGACCGGCGACGAGGATATTCTCGAATCCATTGACAAGCGCGTGACGCACGATCAAATCCGCGCCGCGTTCAAGAACGCGAAAAAGGTCGGACTCGAAACGGTCGGCTTTTTCATCATCGGCTTGCCGGGCGACACCGAAGCAACGATGGAAAAGACGATTCAATTCGCGTGCGAACTCGATCCGCTCGTCGCGAATTTTTCGATGATGACGCCGTATCCAGGGACCAAGGTCTGGGAGCAGGTGCATCGCAACGGCGGACGAATGCTCGTCAAGGATTGGCAGGACTATGTTTTCTTTGAAGGCAAGGCGCGGTTTGAACTAGGCGAAACTACGGCGAGCGCGCAAGAGAAAAAGTGGAAAGAAGCGTACCGCCGATTCTATTATCGTCCGCATCGCATCTTGATGACATTCATGCGTAAATCCACGTGGCAGAATTTTCCGCGTGTGTTGCGAATGGCATGGCACGTCGCGTTCCCCAGAAAAACCAAAGACGACGTGAAAGCGATGGTCGAGGAGACTCAAGTTGCGTGTTAAGCGCGGTGACGATCGCGACTGGATCGCCAAGTGTGAATTTACCGAATTGCTCAAGCTGCTCAACTACTACATGGTGGGCGGTTTGACTCTGGGGATCGCGGTCGCGACGGTCGTTCTGTACGGGGGCATTGTTTTCTTCAAAGATGTTGATGGGCTACCGATGTCTCCCAAATTCATCACCGTCGCCATCGTTCTGTTGATCGGTGCGCTGACTGGCTTACTGGCGTTCCTCATTCTGTTGCCGGCCGAATTGAAGCTGATCCGCCGACAACTAAAACCGAAAATTTTGGCGCAGAGGTTATCACGAAGGAAATGAAACGACTGTGGCTCGACCTGGGTGACCTGGGTGTGTTCGTGCGACCCGCCGGCGCGCACGACCGCTGGCAGGATCACGGCTTGGGTCTGCTTCGAACGGTGTTGAAAAGCAATGGCGTCGAAACCGATTTGGTTTCGACGCGCGCATTGCGAACCTGGGATGAGTTGCCCAAGATAGTCGCGAACTATGATTTGCTCGTGATGAATGTCCGCAGTTACACGTACCCGTTCGCGTACCAAGCCGCGAAAATTTTCAAGCAAGTGAATCCGCACGGCATCGTCATCACCGGCGGAATGCACGCGACGGTTGCGCCGGATGAAATGCAAACGGTCCACGAGTTCGATCACATCTGCCAAGGTCCGGGCGAGAACGTCATCGTGGACTTGCTAAAAGACCCGCGCGCGTTTCCGCGCGTCGTGCAAGGCATCGGCGCGAAATCCATGTCGGACTGGCTCTTGATGGATCGCACCTTGTGGCCCAATCCGAATTTGCCGGATTTTCCCTGGCCCCTCGAACCGGAATGCGGCTGGGGTCCTGGTCCGGTCGCGACGATCCTGACGAGCCGCGTGTGTCCGTGGCAATGCGTGTTCTGCAACGAGTCGTCGTACATTCCGAACATGGGACGCAAATCGGTAGACCAGGTGATTGACGAACTGAACTATCTCGACGACAAGTTCGGTCCGCTCGGCTCGTTCGTGATTCACGATTCGATGTTCTTTCAGCATCCGGCGTGGTTGCGTGAATGGATCGAAAAATATCCGCGCCGGGCGCATCGGCGTTGGTCGTACTGGGCGGCGGGGCGTTCCGATACGGTGCGGCAATGGCCCGATTTGTTCGAGGCGCTCGTGCGCGAAACGAATTGGAATATCATCTCGATCGGTTTCGAGTCGGGCAGCGATCGCGTATTGAAAATCCTGAACAAGGAATGCACTGCGGAGGACAATTATTTCGCGAGTGATCTGTTGAACAAAATCGGCGACGATGTCGAAGCGCGCGGCTACATCCCGCCGAAATTCTGGGCGAACATCATGCTCGGTATTCCCGGCGAAACGCCGGAGGACGCGTTCGACACGATTCGGATGCTCAAGCGTATGAAGCGTGTGCTCCCTTCGATTTCGTACTATGCGCCGTATCCTGGGTCGGCGCTTGGCTATCAACTGATCGCCGAAGGCAAGAGCCGCATGTCGAAAGAAAACTATCATCGCTATCCCGACGATGAAAAAGTCAAGGGCATTGACTACAAGTTCTACAAGCAATTGCTCAAGGGCAAGTTCGAGCGCGAGGTGAACGCGGAACTGCCGCAATTCTTGCGCGGCAAATCCGGCGTGTTCGAGGACGCGCTGATTAAAGCGTAATTCCGATTTCCTTCATTTGAAAAAAGGGAACGGAAGGAAATGAGGGAACGGAAGGAAATTTCTGGAAGGAAACGATGAGCAGTTTCAATAATCCGCACCACTTTTTCCTGTTCGCGATGAAGAACGGCAAAAAGAAATTGGCATACGGCACGACGGCAGAGGATGCGTTCGAAAATCTCAAACTCCGTTTGACGCCGAAAGAGATCGAGCAAATTATGCCGGAGCAGTACGTTCAATTTCCGCAACGCGAACTGCAAAAGCACGTTCACGAACTCGGCTAATTCATCGTCACAATGAGGCGAGGCGTCCTGAGCAGACTCGAAGGATCTCGCCTTTGTTTTTGTTGACCGCGATTCCGGCGCGGTGTATAATCGTTTCGCGAAGGAGGTGCGCGATGGCAAAACTCAAAGAAACGAAAGCAACCTATTCCGCCGAACCGATTACGGTCGTTACCGCGCGCGGCACGACCCAGATTCCGCGTGAGTTCCGCGAACGCTACCGCGTGACCTCCAAGTCGCGTTTGCGCTGGGTAGACACCGGCAAGGGGTTGTTGATTGTCCCAGTCGAGCAACGCGTCGCACCGAAGAATGGCAAACACCAAGTTAGTAAACTTGCCAAACCAAAGACCAAGCCGGAAAATCTTGAAGCGATCAGGATTCTCCGTGAGTGGATGCAAGAACCGGATGATTGGACTCCAGAGCAGTGGGATGAATTTGAACAAGAACTCCGTACACGGCGGTTACGTTTCCGAGACATTGAACTATGACAACATATCTTCTCGATACCAACATCATCTCCTTGCTGTTGCGGCGTAATCAATCGGTTGAACAACGTGCCGAAGACTCGTTTGTTGCGAATGATGTGCTTGTGCTCTCGCCAATTGTGTATTTCGAAATCAAACGCGGTTTACTCAAGCGCGATGCGCAAAAGCAATCGGCGTTTTTTTGAAAGGTTGATCCCCAAGTTTGTTTGGCATGAGGTTGAGCCGCAAGACTGGGCGCGCGCCGCCCAACTGTGGTCGCAACGCGAACTTGATGGCAGACCGATTGCCGACGCGGATGTTCTCATCGCCGCGCAAGTAAAACGACTCGGCGCGATTCTCGTGACCGATAACGAAAAAGATTTCGACGACCTGGGTCTCCAGGTTGAGAATTGGAAAAGTGGGTAAGAAAAAGTATGCGTATTCTGCTCGTTTCTCCCGAATCCAAAGTGTGGAACTCGCGCGCCCATATTCATAACGGCTTGGGCTATCTTGCCGGTTCGCTTCTGGCGAACGGCTATTCCGATGTGACCTTGCACGATGGCGCGGTCGAGGACGACTCGGTCGCGCAAGTGTTGGATCGTGCGCGCGCGGAGAATCGTCCGTACGATGTCGTCGGCGTGTCCGCGCCGACGGTGCTCATCAACGAAGCGTGGAAGGTCGCATCTGAGACGCAAGCGCGCGGCGCGGTTTCGATTCTCGGCGGACCGCATCTCACGCTTCAGCCGGACGAATCCATGCAACATCCCGAAGTGGATCTGGTCGTGCGCGGCGAAGCGGAAAGTACGCTCGTCGAAATTCTGCGCGTGCTCGAAACGACCGCGCAGGGCGGTTCGCGGTCGGCAATCAACGATTCACGATTGCGAAACATTCTCGGCTTGTCCTGGCGCGATGCGACGGGAAACGTGATGCACAACCTGGATCGCCCGCTGCCACTCGATCTCGACAGCATCCCGACGCCGGCGTATCACCTGTTCAAGATCGAACGCTACACCAACTTGAATCCGCTCACCGATGGACTCGATCCGAATGCGCGCGCGTATACGATTGTTACCTCGCGCGGCTGTCCGTACAAATGCACGTATTGCTCCAAGCCGATCACCGGCGACACGTGGCGCGCGCGTTCCGTCGAAAATGTGATGCGCGAATGGCGGATGCTCGTCAAGGATTTGCGCGCGACCGAAATCGGCGTGACCGACGACATTTGGAATCTCGACTTGAAACGCGCGAAAGAATTGTGCCGCGCGATTATCGCGGAAGGGCTGAATACCGTACCCTGGGTGACGGTGCACGGGATGAAGGTGAATCACACCGATCTCGAATTGTTCAAGTTGATGCGGCAAGCCGGTTGCAAGCGCGTGGGCTTTGGCGTCGAAAGCGGTGACGAGTTTATTTTGAAACGCGTCGTCAAGAAATCGCAAACGTTCGATCAGGTGCGCGCCGCGTTCAAGCACGCCAAAGCGGCTGGGTTGCAAACGATGGGCTTTTTCATTTTCGGAATGCCGCACGAGACCGAAGAAACAATGGAAAAGACGATTCAACTCGCGCTCGAACTCGATCCCGACCTCGCGAACTTTATGATCGCCGCACCGTACCCGGGCACCGAGTTGTGGAAGTTGGTCGAGAAGGAAGGCATTCTCTTTTCGCACAACTGGGACGATTACGCAATTCACGCGGACAAGGCGCATTTCCAGGTTGGCGATCTTACCGCCGAGGTCGTCGAACGCAAGTGGCACGAAGCGTACCGGCGATTCTATTTTCGTCCATCGCGACTGGCGCGGCGCTTGTTGATGCGCGATACGTGGATGAACGCGCCAGAGCGCGTCAAGGATGCGTTGCGCTTTTTCCGCGGCGCACGCGCGAATGCGCAAGCGCATTGACTTGGCTCTCAAGGGGGACACTGATGATTAATCCGCGTCACCGATTGTTCACACCCGAAGAGTATTTGTTGTTAGAAGAAAAATCCGATCAGCGGAGTGAGTACTGCGATGGTGAAATTTTTGCTATGTCGGGCGGGTCGGTCAATCACAATCAAATCACCTTCAATGTTGCCAAGTCGTTTGATTGGTTTTTGTCTTCCAAACCCTGCCGGGTGTTTAGCACGGATGTCCGTTTGCGTGTTCAGAAGAGCGGTTTGTACACCTATCCCGATGTGACGGTGATCTGTGGAAAAATCGAATTTGTGCCGGGACGCGATGATACGGTTCTCAATCCGATTGTGCTGGTCGAAGTGTGGTCGGATTCGACCAAAGAGTACGATCGCGGCGCGAAATTTGCCATGTATCGCCACATTCCCAGTTTGAAAGAATATGTGATGATTGATCAGACGAAACCGTACATCGAACATTTTCATCGTGATGGAAATTTCTGGGTTCTGGAAACGTTGGAACAAATGGACGCGATCTTGAACCTGCCTTCGTTGGAAATCCAGATTCCGTTGATGACCATCTACGAAAAGGTCGAGTGGCAGGGCGAGAAAAGCGACAGTTTCGGATAAATCGCGGCGCTTGTTGATGCGCGATACGTGGCTGGACGCGCCAGAGCGCGTCAAGGATGCGTTGCGCTTTTTCCGCGGCGCGCGTGCGAATGCTGAAGCACATTGATAGATGGAGTGCAGGTTGATTTCATCTCAATTACATGACTATCTGGATGCGCTAGTTCCAGCGCGCCCAGTTGAAATGCAAGCGATGGAGCGATACGCGGCAGAAACCGATTTCCCAATCATTGGTCCCGCGGCAGGATACCTTTGTTATCAAATTGCGCGGATGATTCGCGCGCAACGTGTTTTTGAAATGGGTTCTGGTTTTGGATACTCGACGGCTTGGTTCGCGCAAGCGGTCAAGGAAAATGGCGGCGGTCAAGTGCACCATGTCGTGTGGGATGAAGAACTATCGCAACGTGCGAGGCGCCATTTGGCGGTGCTGGGCTTGCAAGCCATTGTGCAATACCATGTTGGCGAGGCGGTGCAAAAACTTGAGACCATGTCGGATTCGTTCGATTTGATTTTCAATGACATTGACAAACATGCTTATCCAACTGCATTGCCGATCATTGCTGAGAAATTGAGACCCGGTGGTGTGCTTATTATTGACAACATGATTTGGTATGGTCGAATCTTTGATGCCAAAGATAACTCGCCGGACACGCAAGGTGTTCGTGAATTCACGCGCCAGATTACGACTGACCCAGGATGGATTGCATCGCTCGTGCCGATCCGTGATGGTATGATTGTCGCGTACAAAAAATGACCCACGGAAATTAGATCAATGCTCGCCTCGCTTCTCCCCAAGATTCCACTCTACTGGTCGTTCTATCGTTTCGGCTTTCCGAAATTGTTGCCGTTCAGCATCGTCGTCAGCGTGTCGTACCGGTGTAACTCGAAATGCCGGACGTGCGACGTGTGGCGCAAACCGAACGACGATCTCACGCTCGACGAATGGACGCGTGTTTTCCAGAATATCGGACATGGTCCGATTTACTTGACGTTCACCGGCGGCGAACCCTTTCTCCGCAAAGATTTGCCCGAGATGGTGCTCGCCGGTTATCAACTCTGTCGCCCCGAGTACATCACAATTCCGACGAATGGCATTCTCACGCAACGCATTGCGGAAGGCGTCGCGAAGATTTGCGCAGGCGCGCCGCGCTCGCGCATCGGCATCAACCTTTCACTCGATGGCATCGGCGCGGAGCACGACGATATTCGACTGGTGCCGGGAAACTGGAACAAGGCGATGGAGACGTGGCGCGCGCTGAAGGATTTGCAGAAACAGCACTCCAATCTCGTGTTGAGCATTCACTCGGTCATTTCGCAATTCAACGTTCAACGCTTTCGCGATATTTACGCCGGCTTGCAACCGCTCGCACCCGATTCGTACATCACCGAGGTCGCCGAGGAACGCGTCGAACTCGATACGGTCGGGCTGGGCATCACGCCGCTCGCGCGCGAGTACGCGCCGATTGCGGATTTTCTCAGCGCGCGCGCACGCGCGACTCACGCGCGCGGCTTTGCGCGCATCACGCAATCGTTTCGCGCGCGTTATTATCAGATGGCGAAACAGACATTGATCGAACAACGGCAGGTCATTCCTTGCTTTGCCGGCTGGGCGAGCGGACATCTTGCGCCGAACGGCGACGTATGGTCGTGTTGTATTCGCGCCGAGCCAGTTGGCAACTTACGAATTACCAATTACGATTTGCGTCCAATTTGGTTTGAGAAAATCGGAGCACTCAAGAACTTGCGCGCGAGCATCGCGGCGGGCGAGTGCGCGTGCCCGATGGCGAACGCGAGTTACGCGAATATGTTGTTGCATCCGCCGACGTTGCTGCAGGTTGCCCGCGAGTTGCTCGTGCGACCGAATGTGCCGTTGGAGCGACACGCCGAGTCCGCGATTTCGTCTTGACGTGATGCGAGTTCTCGCGTATAATCCAGGCAAGATTGCGGGAGTAGTTCAGTGGCAGAACGCCACCTTCCCAAGGTGGATGCCGTGGGTTCAAATCCCATCTCCCGCTCTGGAAATAAAAAATCCGTTCCACGAAAAATGTGGAGCGGATTTTTTTCGCCTGCCCATATTTGTTTACACCATCCCCACCACCACCATCCACAACAAATGCGCTAACGCGATCACCGGCGAAAGCGTAACGAGCGCATACAACTTGCCTTGCTCCGACAGACGCGCCTTGCTAATGCGATCAAAGATCGCGTAGAAAATCGCCGCCGCGCCGCCCCACACGAACGGGGCACCCAGCGGCACGCCGCCGAACATCATGCGCGGCGCGCCAGTGTACACCCACCACTCGGCTTGCGCCGCGGTCGCCTCTAACGCCAAGCCGATGCTCGCCGCGACGGCAAACATGATGACCGCGATCCATGCCGGGCGCGTGACCAATCGCCGCGCGAAATGGTACGCGAGATATAGCACACTCGGGTAGAGCAGAATCATCGCGAGCGGCACGATGCCGAGCCGCAACATGCGCGCCTCGAAAATGTACGTTTGCAAAACGACCTGGATGATCGTCTCGCGGATCGCCGCGAACATCGCCGCGGCGATGAACCATTGTTGCGCCCACGCGCGACCCAGGTAGTGGACCGCGTGCCAGAGCGAGCCGATCAACAAAACGATTGCGCCGAATTCGAGCATGTTCGTATACATCATTGCCTCGCCGGTGCTTTGCCGAATAAAACATCCAACCCGATCCACAACGTTGGCGCGAGCAAGGTCGCCAGCACGCGCGCATCGCGCGTGAAGGCAAGGTCGGTGGCGAGCAACAGCGCGAGCAGAAACGCGACGAGCGCGATCGGCAGATGATACGCGAGCGATTTCATAACGAATGCTCCTTGAGATTGTCGGGCAGGTTTCTCTACTTGCCCGGCGCGATTATAACATAACGCCGCCAAGCCGCGCGCCAAACTTTCACTTTTCTGGGTACACGGCTTTGACCAGATTCCGACCTTGCGATTATATGATTGTGCGTGAAGTTAGATATACGCATTAACGAATATGTGTCAATCCTGGAGAACGTGATGGATAAAAAACTACTCGGCGAGATTAATCATCTCCACGCGGAAATCTGCGGAGGACTGTCCGATCCAAAACGCATCGCGATTTTATACGCCCTGTTCGAAAATCCCCAAAACGTGATGGAACTTGCCGAATTATTGGAGATGCCTCAACCGACGGTGTCGCGGCACTTGAAGATTCTGCGCGAGCGCGGCATGGTGATCGCCGAACGCAAAGGAGCGAACATCATCTACACGCTCGCCGACAAACGCATCATCAAGGCGCTCGATTTGCTGCGCGAGGTGCTCGCCGATCATTTGAATAAACGCAGCGCGCTCGCGGACGCGATTGCCTAAAATGGGCGGAACAATTTTTGAGGTGAGGATTGCCTCTTCGACAAATTCGCGAAGAGGTAATTTTTTGTACACAACCCAATTCCCAAGTGGAGAATATCAATGAAAAAACTGTTAGTCCTCGGCGCTGGCACGGCTGGCACGATGGTTGTGAATCGGTTGAGCCGGTTGTTGGATTCGGACGACTGGCACATCACCATCGTAGACCAACACGAAACGCACTATTATCAGCCAGGTTTTCTGTTCATCCCGTTTGGGATGTACAGCAAGAACGACGTCATCAAACCCAAGCGCGATTTCATTCCGCCCGGCGTCGAGTTCATCACGTCCGCGATTGACGTGATCGAACCGGAACACAATCGCGTCAAGTTGGCGAAGGACGGGCGCTATCTCAATTACGATTTCCTCGTGATTGCGACCGGCACGCGCACGCACCCGGAGCAAACGACCGGTTTGAACGAACACGAGTGGTACAAATCCATCTACGATTTCTACACCGTCGAAGGCGCGCTGGCGCTCGCCAAACATTTGCGAACCTGGCAAGGCGGACGCTTGGTGCTCAACGTCGTCGAGAATCCGATCAAGTGCCCGGTCGCGCCGCTCGAATTCATCATGCTCGCCGATTGGTTCTTTCACGAGCAAGGCATGCGCGACCGTGTCGAGTTGATCTACGCGACGCCGCTCCCCGGCGCGTTCACCAAACCGACCGCGTCCAAACATCTCGGCGATATTCTGGATCGCAAAGGCGTCAAGATCGAACCCGAGTTCATGTTGATGGAAGTTTCTCCCGACGCCAAGAAAATCATCTCGTATGACGAACGCGAGATCGAGTACGATTTGCTCGTCAGCGTGCCGGTCAATATGGGCGACGAAGCGATCGCTCGTTCCGGGATGGGCGACGAACTCAACTATGTCGCAGTGGACAAGCACACGTTCGTCTCGCCCAAGTACTCGAACGTGTTCGCGCTCGGCGATGCCGCGTCATTGCCAACCTCGAAAGCTGGTTCGGTCGCGCACTTTGCGGTGGACTGTTTCAGCGAGAACTTTACGCGTTACATTGACGGCTTGGACATGTTGCCGACGTTCGACGGTCACGCAAATTGTTTCATCGAATCGGGTTTCGGCAAAGGGTTGCTGATTGATTTCAATTATGATGTCGAACCCTTGCCCGGTCACTATCCGCTACCCGGCGTCGGACCATTTTCGTTGTTGCAAGAATCGGAAGCGAATCACTGGGGCAAGTTGATGTTCCGCTGGATGTACTGGAACATTCTGCTCAAGGGACAAGAACTGCCGCTGCCGGCGAAAATGAGCATGGCGGGCAAGTGGAGCAAATAGGAGGCGCAATGGATCAGACGATGGCTGACCTCAACCAAAAAGTAGACGCGCTCTCGACGCAAATTCAGTACTTGACCGAGCAAGCCCAAGCCGCCGAACGCGGTCGCCGTGATCGCGAAGAATTGATGCGCGATCTGATGCCGATCGCAAACGACGCATTTCGCTTGACCGTCGAGCAGTTGGAAGAGGTGCAAGAGTACGTTGACCTCAATGATTTACTGCGCTTGCTCAAACGATTGCTACGCAACGGACGCAATCTCGAAAAAATGCTCGACCAACTTGAAAGCGCGATGGAACTAATCGAGACGATGAGTCCGCTCACCGACCAGGCATTCGGCAAAGCAGTGGACACGCTCGAGGTGATGGAACGCAAGGGCTATTTCACCTTCGCGCAGGGCGGCATCCAAATCATGGACAACATCGTCACCTCGTTTAGCGAGGACGATGTGAAAAAGCTGGGTGAGAATGTCGTCCTGATTCTGAACGTCGTCAAAGACATGACCCAGCCGGAGATTATGACGTTCGTGCGTAACACGTTGATGATCGCGCAAAGCGAAATCGAAAAGCCGGTGGACACGTCGCTGTTCGCGCTGATGAATCAAATGCGCGATCCGGCGGTGCGCCGCGGCTTGGCGCTGACGATGCGCGTGCTGAGTGTCGTCGGGTCGCAAGCGTGACCGTAGGGCAAGTTTCCAACTTGCCATGAAATTTGTTATACATTTAAGGAGGCAAACGATGGCAACGAAAACAATCGCGGGCAAGACCGTGCAAGTGAACGACGAAGGATTCATGACGAATCCGAGCGAGTGGAGCAAAGAGATCGCGGTAGAGATGGCGAAGGAAGAAGGCATCGCCGAATTAACTGCGAATCACTGGAAGATCATTGATTTTTGTCGCGCGAGCGCGGGCAGCGGCAAAGCGCCGACGTTGCGTCAAATCACAACCGGCGCTGGCGTATCCACCAAGGATTTGTTCGCGTGGTTCCCCAAAGGTCCCGCGAAAAAAGTCGCGAAAATTTCCGGTCTCGGCAAACCCGAAGGTTGCGTGTAAAAAAAACTGTCCCACGAAGAACACCACGGTCACGAAGAATCTCTCCAAAACCTTGGCGCCCTTCGCGGGCAATGAATTTTCAAAGGAGAAATCGAAATGGCAGACGAGAATCGCAAGGTCGCATTCATTTGTTCGAAAGGCAACTTGGACATGGCGTATCCCGCACTCGTGATGGGCTGGGCGGCGCTGGGCAATGGCATTGACGTGACGATCTTTTTCACGTTCTGGGGCTTGGACATGATTAACAAGGATCGCGTGGACCATCTCGAAATCCCGCCGATTAGCAACGCCAGCATGAAGATGAACATGATGGGTGTGCCGGGTTACATCGGCATTCCGCAAATCGCGGGCGTGATTCCAGGGATGACCGCGTTTGCGACAACCTTGATGAACAGCAAGATGAAAAAACTCGGCGTGCCGACCGTACGCGAGTATTTGCAAATGCTCGTGGATGCGGGCGCAAAAATGTACGCGTGCAAAATGTCGGTGGACATGTTCGGACTGACGAAGGACGATTTCGTTGACGGCGTGCTTGACATCGTCACCGCCGGCGATTTCATGGACATGACCGAAGGCGCGCAGATCATTTTCATCTAACGCGTGACGCGTACAGAAATGAACCCGGTGTCTCTCATTGAGACGCCGGGTTTGCATTTCATTGACAGGATCAAACATCTGTCGTACAATTTGGGTACTCGGTGTACGATGACATTTTTTGTCGGGAGGCAAAAATGGCAAGCCAACGTACTCCCACAAATGTACCTTCACTCCAGTTTTTTCTCCTCGGCGCGTTTCGCATCCAGCGAAACGGAGAGGTCGTTCGCCTCCCCACGCGCAAAATCGAATCGCTCCTCGCCTATCTTTTACTCTTCCCGGATGAACATCCCCGCGAAAAACTGGCGGCGCTTTTCTGGGGCGACGTGCTTGACGAGCATGCGCGCTCCTCGCTCCGCACGGCACTTGCTACGATTCGCAAACATCTCGGCGATGATATTCTTGTCGCGGATCGCGAGACGGCGCAGATCAATCCTGGGTTCCCACTCTGGGTGGACGCGCGCGAAATTTTCGATTTAGCGAGTCAAGCGCAAAGCGAAAACCTAAAATCGAAAATCGAAAATTATCGCGGCGACCTGCTTCCCGATTTCTACGACGACTGGGTTCTTGCAGAACGCGAATGCGTGCGCGCGCAGTATCACGCGGCGCTGTTACAGTTGATTCAACACGCGCGTTCGCAGAGCCGCTATGCCGACGCGATCGCGCTTGCACAGAAACTCCTCGCGCGCGATCCGGCGAACGAAGCCGCGCATCAACATTTGATCGTCTGTTATATCGCGATGGGCAACCGCGCCGCTGCACTCAAGCAGTACGCCGAGTGTGAGCGCATGTTACGCGCGGAGTTGAATGTCGCGCCATCGCGTGACACTATTGCGTTGTACGAAAAGATTCGCGCCGAAGAAACCGGTCGTCCGTCGCATGCCGTCTGGTTAGGGAATCTACCGATGCCGCTGACCAGTTTTGTCGGAAGAGAAAGGGAACAAAAGGAACTGAAGAAATTGGTGGGGAAAACGCGGTTGCTGACTCTCTCCGGCGCGGGTGGATGCGGCAAGACGCGTCTCGCGATCCAAGTGGCGACGGATCTCGCGGCGACCAATCATTTCCGCGATGGGGTGTGGTGGGTTGATCTCGCCGCCTTGAGCGATCCCGCGCTCGTGCCGCAAACGGTTGCGATGGTGTTTAACCTGAGCGAATCGCCGGGGATGGCGTTGATCAGTGTGCTCACCAATTATTTGCGCGCGAAAGAATTGTTGCTCGTCGTTGACAATTGCGAACATTTGCTCGGCGCGTGCGCACAGTTGATCGGAACGCTGTCAAGCGCGTGTCCCAAGTTGCGAATAATGGCGACGAGCCGCGAAATCCTGAACATCAGCGGCGAAGTCGCGTGGCGTGTGCCGTCGCTGGCATCGCCGGACGCGGAACACCTGCCGCCGCTCGACCAATTGCGCCAGTACGATGCGATTCAACTTTTCACTGAACGCGCCATGTCCGTCGCGGCAAACTGGCGGCTGGTGGAAAACGCCGCGCCTGCCGCACAAGTGTGTTCGCGTTTGGATGGAATTCCGCTTGCCATCGAATTTGCCGCCGCGCGGCTTCAAGTCTTGTCGGCGCAAGAAATCGCGGCGCGGCTAGATGATTGTTTCAATCTGCTGACGCGGGGTAGTCGCGACGCATTGCCGCGTCATCGAACCCTGCGCGCGGCGATGGATTGGAGCTACGATTTGCTGTCCGATGCCGAGCGCGTGTTGTTGCGGCGATTGTCGGTATTTGCCGGCGGGTTTTCGTTGAAAGCAGTCGAGGCGGTGTGCGCACAAAAAGATGAAAGCGGAACGCTTCGCGTGAAGGATGAAAGTGAAATGAACGCGCTTCATCCTCCGTTCCTCATCCTTTATCCTTCTAGGGTCTTGGATTTGCTCACCTCACTCATAGACAAGTCCCTCGTCGTCGTCGAGCACAAGGACAGTGAGACGCGCTATCGGCTGTTGGAAACGGTGCGGCAGTACGCGCGCGAAAAATTCGCGCAAGCGGAGTCAGGCGAAGCAGAGCAGGCGCAAACGCGGCATCGCGATTATTTCGTCGAATGGATCGAGCAAGCGTATCCGCATCTGGGACGCGCGGATGCGCTGGAGTGGAAAGCGCGGATCGAATGGAATTACGCGGATTTGCGCGCGGCATTCGAGCACGCGCTTGAAACGGATCCCCGGATCGCACTGCGAATCGCGTGGGGCTTACGCAATTTCTTTTCCTGGCGCGGTTTGGTGCCAGAGGGACGCGCGTGGCTGGAACGGCTATTGCCCAAGACCGAAGCGTGGGGGCAGGATGCGTTGCACGCGCATGCGCTTAACCTTGCGGGTTTTCTCGCGGCGAGGCACTTTGATCCGGCGAGCGCGATTCGTTTTTGCGAAGAGGGGCTCGCCATCGCGCAATCTGCGGAAGACGGTTGGAAAAGCGCTTTTGCCTTCGAACAATTGGGCTGGGCGTACGGATTTTTGCCGATGGCGGTTCCCGGTGGGCGCAATCCCGCAGATTGTTGCGCTGCCAGTTTGAAGATATTCCAGGACCTGGGCGACGAAACTATGGCGGCGTGGGTAATGTCGTTCCTGGGATTCTTCCTTGCCAAAAAAGATCACGAAAACGATCTGGCGCGCGGTGTGCTGTTGATGCAACAAGCGATGGACAAACATCGCGCGCTGGGTAATCAAATTGGCGTTGCCGCTACCGCGATCTATTTGGGGATTGCTCTCACCTACGCGCGGGATGTCTACAGAGCGGAGCCGTATACCCTCGAAGCGATAACGATCTGCGAAGAGTTGCAGCACGTTGGCTACCATTCGATTGCCGCGATGATTCAAGCGGCGGCTGTTTTTTGGAAAGGCGAATTACATCGGGCAATGGCTTGCGCGATGAGAGCATTGCAGTTGTATCGTCAAGCCGGAAATATCTCTGCCATTGTGATGACTCTGCAAATGATCGCGCTCTGCATCGGTCCGCTCGGCAAACCAGAGCCAGCGGCGCGAATCCTCGGCACGTTGGATTTTCACTGGGAGACTCAGCGTGCATACCCGATGACCATCAAAGGCACCTACGATGAAGAGTGGGGAGCCATCCGCGCACAATTGGGTGACCCGGTGTTTGAGAAGGCGAGATCCGAAGGGCGCGCGCTCTCGCTTGATCAAGCAGTCGAGTACGCATTAGAGAATGCGAAAAACGTGTAGGAAACGCAAAGACCTTCCAGGTTTTAGAAACCTGGAAGGTCTTTTTTGTTTTCCAATTTCACGGTAATTTCACGGTGACCTTGTAAGATGAAGTTCAAAAGCGGGTCTAGCAGGCAACGATGTGGCGCGCCCATTGTCCGGCAGGCACTCGCAAAAAAAATTAGCGAGAGGACACCTAGCGCGCGGCATTGTTCCTTCTGCAGGAGGAAAATCAAGATGGACGAACAAACAATTTCTCGCCGCCACTTTTTGATTAATGCCGGAACGCTCGCGACCGGTTTCGTCACCGGCGTCAGTATTGTTGGCGTCACCTCTTGCGCGCCGAAAGAGATTGTCAAAGAAGTACCGGTTGAAGTCATCAAAGAGGTCGTCAAAGAAGTGCCAAAGGAGGTTGTCAAGGAAATCGTTAAAGAGACGCCGAAATGGCCCTGGCACTACGCCAAACTTGATCCCGAACTTGTCCGCAAAAAAGGACACCTCCGGTGCGCTGGGGGCGGGTGCGGTTATGGCGCATTTGCGGCGATCATCGAAGCATTGCGCGAAACAGTGGGATTCCCGTACACCCAAATCCCAACCGAGTTGTTGTATTACGGCAAGGGCGGCGTCGTCGCGTTGGGGAGTTTTTGCGGCGCGCTGAATGGCGCATCGGCGGCGATCACGTTGGTCACCTACGCGTATGGCGGGCTGGTCAAGGAGCTGTCGGATTGGTACACCAAATTCGCCTTCCCCAGCGAGCAGAGCAATCAGTACGCCAAGGATCGCGCTTTCCAGGTTGGGTCGGACAAGGTGCTGGTGACGAGTGTTGCAAACTCCCTGCTCTGCAAAGATTCGATCGCGAATTGGTGCAAAGAGTCCGGTTTTAGTTCCGGCTCATCTGAACGCAACGAACGATGTTATCGTTTGACTGGCGACGTTGCCGCGCAAGCGGTGACGTTGCTCAATAATCTGTGATGTCGCGCCGATTGTCCGGCAGGCACTCGCGGCAAATGTCGCGAGGGGACGAAAAGCGCGCGATGTTTTGAAATGGCGTAGGACAAATTTGCAAATTTGTCCTACGAAGGAAAGGAGAGTCACCATGCAACTGAATCCGGAAGTTCTATGGGCTGCCTTCGCCAAGTACAACCTCACGATTTGGCCCCTGCAAGTGGTCGCGTACGTGCTTATCATCGCTGCGCTGTTCGTTGCTGCCAAGAAGGTCAAGCATTCCGATCGAATCGTCGCGGCGATCCTCGCGTTTTTCTGGCTCTGGTTGGGGATCATGTTCTGGATGCCCTTCGCGCAGATGTTCGCGCCGGCATACGCCCTTGCCGCGTTGTGCGTGATTCAAGGCGTCCTGTTTCTGATTGGCATCGCTAGACCCAGCATGTCGTACCGAATCGGGACGGATGTCTTTTCAGTCACAGGGCTGGCGCTCGTCATGTACGCGACGATCTTTTATCCACTGGTCGGATATGCCGTCGGGCACATCTACCCGCGCGCGATGTTGGTCGGCGTGTTCCCTTGTCCCACGACGGTCTTAACGTTCGGGCTGTTTCTATGCACGGAAAAAAAGTTGCCCAAGTACCTGCTCGTGGTCCCATTCTTGTTCGCGCTGCTCGGTATTCTATGGGCGTCGCGGGGGATCGTCGAGGACGTTGGGCTGGTCATCGCCGGAATCCTGGCAACCGCGATGCTCGTCTATCGCGATCGTAAAGTGATGATCGGAACCGCGCCGCGACCGGCGTGACCGCCGCGCGCGTCCAGCGTGCAAAAAGAAGAGTGCGGGTAATTCTCCGGCGTGCCTGCCGTCCGAGAGTTCCCGGCTTGAGTCGGAGGGGGATCCACCTCCGGCTCTTGTAGCGCGGACATGCGCGCGAGCGCGATCCGGAGGCAGGCATCGGATAGTATTGAAGATTGCCAGCCCGGCTCGCGGAAACGCGAGGCGGGTTTTGGTTTTCAGAAAGGAGGAAGATGCGAATTTCTGTTTTCCAACAGTGTCATTTCGAGCGTAGCGAGAAATCTCGTTGTCGCAAGTAGATTTCTCGTCGCTCCGCTCCTCGAAATGACAAGCATGCGTAACATCCAATTTCCAAATCAAGGAGGAGAAAATGAAAACGAAATTGTTTTTGATTTGCGTGCTCGCGCTCTGCTTCATCGCGCTCGTCGCATGCGCCGCGCCGCTACCGACCGCAACGCCAGTGCCGCCACCACCAACACCGGTACCGCCACCCGACCCAGCGTCGCTGATCAAAGATCTGGTGGGCGTACTGAATGCCGGCAACGTGGATGCGGTGATGGCTTTCTTCGCGGATGCCGCGACTCAGACCATGCAGCCCCCGCCCGCGGGTCAATCGGGCGTTTGGACTGGCAAAGAGCAAATCCGTGGTTTTTTCCAGGGCTTGATCGCCGACCACTTTAGCGTTGAGTTGAGCAATGTAAAGGTGGCAGGCGACAAGATCACCTACACCTGTACATTTTCCACGGACAGCTACAAGAAACTGGGCGTCGCTCCAATCGTCGCGGTGGAGGATGCTGTGTTTGAGGGAGGCAAGATCAAGTCTAAAACAATAACCGTGACGCCCGAGTCGCTGGCGAAGATCCAAGCCGCGATGGCGGCGGCACAAGCCAAGGCGGCGCCCGCGCCAACCACCGCGCCGGTTGCTGGATCAGAAGTTCAGGCAAGTAAGAGCGAGGATGTGCTCGGCGTTTGGCTCGTGATTTCTGCTTCTGGAGAGAGTCATTGGGAACATGCGGCAAACGGTGAAAGGTATGCCACCGCCATCAGCGGTGCGCTGAAAGGAATCAAAACAGTTGCTAAGTACTGGTTTGAGAGCGATCTGTACAAAATCCAATACCCGCAGAGTACTGGCGAGCCGAATTCCACCGCGGTCGGCACATACCGGGTCTATGTGACGAAACAAGGAGCAAACGCCATTCAACTTCGCTTTGTGGTGGTGGATGATGCGTATACGCAACGCGTTACCCGGATGACCTACCGACCGTGGACGCGCGTTGAGCAATAGCCGCTAGCGCGTTGAGACGGAGAAAGGACAAGTGCTATAAGTCAATACTCCTATCGTCAATCGTTGACCATCAACCCGCCGTGCGCTTGCGCGGCGCACGCAAATCACGTAAGGAGATGCTTGTATGAAACTCAATATCGTATTGCTCGTTTGGGCTATCATCGTCGCGCTGTTCGGGCTCGGCTTTTTCTTCGTCCCTGAAATGCTACTGGCTGGTTACGGAGAAACCGCCACCCCAGCGCACGTTGCTATGGCGCGGTTGTATGGAGGCGCCAGTCTGGCATTGGCAGTTCTGGCATGGCTCACGCGTAGCATCACCGACCCGTCGGCGCGCCGGAAAATCGTCACTGCCATTCTCGTTTACGCGCTAACGAATCTGGTGGTGTTTCTGAAAACCACGCTCATTGATGGCAACAATAAACCGTCTGCCTGGTTCAACGTGATTCTGGTGACGGTGTTTGTGTGTATCTACGGCTATTTCTACATCACGAAAAAGGAATAGCCAATTATGTGGGGGGGATGCTGACGCAGGCATTGCAATTGCATTCGAGTTGTCGAACCCGACTCGTGCTGTTGCGAGCCGGGTTTTGTTTTTGAGCTGGACAAATTTGGAAATTTGTCCAACCGTTCAAGGATGACAAAAATGAAAACGAAACTGTTTTACGCAGGCGCGCTCGTGCTCGCGCTCTGCGTCATCGCACTCGTCGCGTGCGCCGCGCCGACGCCAACCGCGACGCCAGTGCCGCCGACACCTTCGTCTGTTCCACCGACGCATGCACCCACTGTACTTCCAATTCCTACGCGCGTACCCTTGACAGCGCCAACCGTTATCGCCGCGATGGGTAGCAAGGAATGGAATTACGCTGTGCTGGGTGATTCTTCATCCTGGGGTTTTATGCGAGTCTTTCCCAAATACATTGAGGAGGATTTAGGTGTCAAAGTCAAACTGCTTGTGTGGGCGTTCGGAAATCTTACCAGCGCAAACGTGTTGGAACAATTGCGTAGCGACAAGCAGGAACGGCTTGAGGTTAGTCAGTCGCAAGTAGTGACCTTTTACGGCAACCCATTGCATCTTATTGGCACGCGCATTACCAGCGGCAACGCCAGTGACAAGTACGATTGCTCATCGCAAGCAGTCGCACAGTACAAAACAGAAATGGGCGCGATTGCCGACGAGATTTTGTTACTGCGCAAAGGACAGCCAACCATCATCCGAACCTATACTCGATTCATGCCGTTTTACCGCATTTGGCATGCCACGGGTCAGTTCGAGGAATATCGGCGGTGTGTAGCGGCTCTCGACGCGGCAATTCTCCAGGTCGGAAAGGAACGAGGTATTTTGGTGGCTGACACAGGTTTGGCGCTGAACGGACCCAATCACGACCAAGACCCCAATGACAAGGGTTATCTCGCCGATGGAATTCACGAGAACGACGAAGGCGCCAAAGTTGTCGCAGATGTTTTTCGGAAACTGGGCTACGCGTACATCGTTCCCTAGTTCGCACTTGCGTACGCTGCCGCGCGTTATCTCGCGGCATTGCAACGCCGCGCGCAGCACAGATACAAGTGGGCGAAATTGTCGCGCGGCTGGGAGCCGGTTGATTGTTTAACTTGCTCTAGCGTACTACCAACGCGGTGATCATCGTGACCGCGCCGCGCGTGATGTCGCTCGGCGCGCAATCCACGACCCACATTCCCGATTCCTGGGTTTGGACGATCACGTCCACGCGCGCGCCCGGCGCGAGGTCGAGCGTGTCGGTGGGGTACGGCGAGGAGAGTATCCAGCCGTTCGTCGCGATCACTTGCATCGCGATGCCGTGTAAGTGAAGTGTGTGTGCGCGATAGCCCGCGTTCAACCACCGCACGCGCACGCGCTCGCCCGGTTTCGCGATGATCGGCGCGGTCATCGGAAAGGTTCGCCCATTGAGCGTCACGCCCGCGCGCGTATCGTTCAACAGCAGCGTGTAATCGCTATCGAAAGCCGGTTCGCTTTTCTTTTCCTTCGGCTCGACGATGATCGCGCCGGCAAGCCCTTTCGCGATTTGTTCCGCGGCGTTGTGATGCGCGCGATACAAATGCGTGCCCGCCGGTCTCGCGACGAACTCGTACGCAAATCGCTGTCCCGGTCTGATCGGCGGTTGCGCGACGTACGTCGCCCCGTCCATCACGTTCGATGTGAACAGACCGTGCCAATGCACCGTTGTGCTTTCCTTCAAATTGTTTTGCACGATCACGCGCACCTTGTCGCCCTCGGTCACGCGCAACTCCGGCGCGGGCAACGCGCTGCCGAACGAGAACATTGGTACTTTTTCTTGCAATTTGATTTCCCACGAAATTTCCTGGGTCGCCAGTTCAAAGACGCGCGTGTCACCTTCGACGCGCGGCGTGAGACGGCGCGGAAAAAATGTCTTGACCTGGTCTTCGATGTTGGCGACAAAGTACCGCACCGCTTTTTCGATGGCGGCATCCATTTCGTCGGCGGTTTGCGCGGCGGGCGTCGGCGTCGCCGTGGTTGGCGTGTCGCGCGTCGCGCACGCGGCGAGTCCTGCGCCGAGGGTGCTCGCGCCGGCGAGCGCGATAAATTGGCGGCGCGATAATTTCGATGGCATGATTCCTCCGTCACTCGTATTGGCGGGCGCATTATAACGCAAGCCGGGTTCGATGCAAGTTTTCTCTGCCATAGAGGTCATAGAGAGCATAGAGTTTTTTCGCTTTGACCTCTATAAAAGTTGTAGGAAAACACCAGATATTTGTCAATTGACGTATCGCGTAATCTGCCGATAATCAAGTACGTTCGTTCAATCGAAAATCAAAAATCCAAAATCGAAAATTAGGATTGGGGGCAATGATGAACCAAACACTTCGTTGGGGCGTTTTGAGCACAGCCAGAATCGGCGTCAACGCGGTGATTCCGGCGATTCAACAATCGCGCAACGGCATCGTCACCGCGATAGCGAGTCGCGATGCCAAGACCGCGCAGGACGCGGCGCGCGCGGCAAATATCCCGCACGCGTTCGGCTCGTACGAGCAGTTGCTCGAATCGGACATGGTGGATGCGATCTACAATCCTCTGCCGAATCATCTGCATCGCGAGTGGACGATTCGCGCGGCGGAGCACGGCAAGCACATTCTGTGCGAAAAGCCGTTTGCGCTGAACACCGCCCAAGTGGACGCGATGATCGCGGCGGCAAAGCAACATCGTGTCCAACTGATGGAAGCGTTCATGTATCGCTTTCATCCGCAGGTCGCACGCGCAAAAGAATTACTCGCCCAAGGCGTGATCGGCAAAATCAAAACGATTCGCAGCGCGTTTTGTTTTACGTTGAATCGTTCCGAGGACATTCGATTGAAAAAAGAAACCGGCGGCGGTTCGCTGATGGACGTTGGGTGTTATTGTGTGAACATGACGCGCTTGTTCGCCGGCGCGGAGCCGACTCAGGTTCAGGCGAGCCAGGTCACGCACGCGGGCGGTGTGGACGATTCATTCTCCGCGCTCTTGCAGTTTCCCGATAACGTCGTCGGCGTCTTCGATTGCAGTTTTCGCACGGACTATGTCGAGTGGGTGCAGGTTCAAGGCACGGAAGGACGTTTGGACGTATCGCGCCCGGTCAAACCGTTGTTGAATCCGGGTGAAATCATATTGCGCCAGGGCGAAAAATCGGATCATCTGGCGACGGTGAATACGATCACGACACCCGCTGCGAATCATTATCAATTGATGTGCGAGCATTTCGCCGACGCGGTGTTGACGGGTGCGCCATTGGCGTATCCGCCCGAATTGGATCGCGGCAATATGCGCGTGATCGACGCGCTCTACGAAGCGGCGCGCACTGGACGAGCCGTCCAACTGTAATTCGCTTCGCGCAAAAAAAGAGACCCGCTTGATGAAAGCGGGTCTCACTTTGTGTACCGATTACCGTCGTCGTCCGAACAAGCGCAACAGTAACAGGAACAAGTTGATGAAATCGAGGTACAGCGCGAGCGCGCCCATGATCGCGCCTTTTTGTTCGACCTCGCCGTTGTCGTTGACCATGAGACTCATCTGCTTGATCTTTTGCGTGTCGTACGCGGTCAAGCCGACAAAGATGACGATGCCGGCGAACGTCGTGACCCAGTAGATAACCGAGTTGGCGAAAAAAATGTTGATGACCGACGCGAGAATCAACCCGACGAGCGCCATCATCAACAGACTGCCCCACGCGGTGAGGTCGCGTTTGGTGACGTAGCCGAATGCGCTCATCGCGCCGAACATGCCCGCCGTGATGAAAAAGGTCGTCGCAATAGACGACAAGGTGTACGCCAATACGATGAGCGAGAGCGTTACGCCGTTCAGCGCGGCGTACGCGATAAAGCCGACCATCGCGGTCGTCACAGAGAGTCGCGCGATCATTCCGCTTAACGACCAGACCAACGCGAGTTCGATCAGAAGCAAGCCCCAGAAAAGCAAGCGGTTGGTGACCAATGCCATGACCAAGTTTTGTTGCGTCAGCGTGAACATCGCCGCACCCGCGGTCACGAGCAGACCCAGCATCATCCAAAAATAGACGCGGGTCACAAAGGCGCGTTGAACTTCGGCAATCATTTCGGGAGTGTACGATTGGGAAGACACGTTCGTGTTCATGGAATTCTCCTTTGCGTGAACGGCTTGGTATTTTCGTTGCGTCTATTTTATCACGATTGCCGATACCGTCAATAGTTTTGGGGTTAAATTTTTCTAACTTGGCGCAATTGTTTCGGCAGAATGCCCGCGGCGCGTGAATGGTTGGCTTAGGGCGCGATGGTCGCGCCGGCGAAATCGTCCAGAAGCGCATTGCCCGCGTCAATGAACCAGAGTCCGACCCGTCCTCCCTTGTTATCGAAGAACGAATCTACGCGCCCAAAGCCGATCCCTCTGCCGTTGACGTACACATCCACGATCCCGTTTCTGCCGGCGCGCGCGCCCAGTTGGTCGCCATCGTTCAAGGTGCGCGAAAAAGTTCGGACCGTGTTCCAACCCTTGGTCGGCACAAAGGTCTCGATGCCAATTTGCTTGGTGATTGCGTTGTAAAAGACGGCGATAACCCCAGTCCGCCACCCGCCTCCCTGTACTTTGAGCAAGAGACTCTGATGGACTCCATTCAGGTCTACATTGATGAATGTGAAAGAGGCGCCTTGGTTCGAGCCAAAGATGGTGGGATTCCAAATGACCGGACCGCCGCTGTTGACCTCGATCCGATTATCTGCGATGTGGTAGCCACTCTTTCCGGTACCAATCCAATTGCTCCCTAGTCCGCCTTCCTGCCGATTGAACACATCGAGGGGTGAAAACGTGACGGTCATTTTCACTTGATGGTAGCATCCAAAGAATCCGCATCCAGAGACACCGTGCGAAGGCGCTTGCAACGCGACGACCACTCGTTTGTAGGGACTATTCTGGATCACGACCTCGTTGGTACCCCAGAGGAATCCAGTATAGCTGTGACTCCCGCTCGTGACGGTTGGGCCGGAGCAATACGCCGGCGATGGAAACTCAATGTACTCTGGCGCCATTCCGCCGCCGCCGATATACTCCCAATTGGATTGGTCGGTTCGTTTCCCAAAGACGCTGTAGTTAAGGTGGTGATGTTCGCAGTTTCCACCCGGCGGCTGGGTCGCATTTGGGACGAAGGTCGTCGCGGGAATGATCGCAAAGGATTTGCCGAGTGGGTTGGCAATCTCGGTGTACGCCCAATTCCGACAATCTGTCTGATCCGAATCAGATACACCGTAGGCATTCCAATTCGGGGGAGCGACGGGAGATTCGAAATGATAGAGTACCGCGGTGACTGCTTCTTGATCAATCCGTGCGGCGCAGGTCTTGGAAAGCGCCTCCAGATCAATCTGCGCGTGAGCGACCTGGATTGGTTCTACTCTCGCCGCGATGCCTACGATCAGTATGGCAGCCAGCAACGTGGACGCACGAACGATGTGCCGGCGCGTGATTGTGAGTTGGCGCATGTCACACACTCCTTTTCCTCTAGTTGTGCGTGTGGGCGGTTGACGTACCAGCCCAGAGCAAATGTGCCGGAACGCGTTGAAGGAAAGAAACAAAAATGCCAATGTCCGCATCGGACATTGGCGTGACTTGATGTCAAAGTTGGGACGACCATTGTCCCTTCTGCAGTCTCAGCGGAACTCCGGCAACCGATTCTACTTCAACTACTGCAGATTACCGACACTATACCATAGTCTCGCGCCGCGTGTGTGTCAAGAAATTATCAGAGACGCGATGCGATCGAATCTATAACTTGTGCGGCAAAATAAACTGGTCATACCATTGGGCGACCGTACTCGAATGATCTCGCGCCCACCGCCTCCAGACCAACTGCACGTACTCGCGCACGCGCACTGTGCGCGCATCGAGAGTAGGCGCGCGCACAATGTCCGCGATGGTGAGACTGCCGGCGAAGGAGGGCGGCGAGAGCCACGCGAACCGCGCGTGTTTGGGCGGTTTGCCCTCGCGCACCGCGCGCAAACGAATCCACAGCGCGTTTTCCGGCGCGATGCCACGCACGAGGACGCCGTACAACGTCAGCAGATGCACCGCCACCGATTGAATCGCTTGATCAGAGGGTATGCCCGGATGTTGCGCGGCGTACGCATCGCGCAATAAATCGTTCAGGGGATCCGGCGCGAGAGGCGGTTCGCCGCCGTTCGACAGCGCGGCGAACATTTCCCAGCAACTCGACGACGCGCCGATGTAACGATGCGTCGCACCCGCGCCTTTGGGCAGACGCACGTCACAGCCGGGACACTGTTCGAATGTTTCGTCTGTCATCGCGATTTACGCAACACCTGTCCCGCGCGCGCATCGGTGTGCGTGCCGTGATCAATCGTGAGCGTGCCGTTGACGAAAACGTAATCCATGCCGAGGGGAAATTGATGCGGCTCGGTGAACGACGCGGTGTCCACGATGGTCGCGGGATCGAACACGACGACGTCCGCGAAAAATCCTTCGCACAGTTGCCCGCGCCGATCCAGACCTAGCATTTGCGCGGGAGCGTTCGTCATTTTCGCGATGGCTTGCTCCCAGGTCAACACCTTGGCTTGGCGCACGTACTGCGCGAGGACGCGCGGGAAGGTGCCATACGTGCGCGGGTGACACTGCACCTCGGAGAGCGGTCCTTGCGGCGCGCGCGCGGTTGAATCGGAACCGATAAAGACCCAGGGCGTTTTCATCACGGTTCGCACATCGTCTTCGTTCATGCTGAAAATGACAACCTGGACAGTGCCCTGATTCGCGATGAGCAAATCGCACGCGGTTTCAACCGGGTCTTTGCTCCACATCTCTGCGATTTGCCAAACCGATTTGCCTTGCAAGGCGCGATCACTGCGCGCGCCGACGATGATGATGTTGTGCCAGCCGGAATCCACCGCCGGATTTTCCCAGCCCGGTCGCGCGACGCGCACTTCGTCCGCGATGCGTGCGCGCGTGGTCGCTTCGCGCAATCGCACGACCATCTTCTCCGCGCCGCCCTCGTGCGCCCAGTCGGGAATGACCGTGCTCAGTCCGGTGCTCGACGCGATGTACGGGTATTGATCCGCACACGCGACGACACCGCGTTCGCGTGCGTGCGCGATGCGCGCGAGACTCTCGTTGACCTTGCCCCAGTTGCGTTTCCCCGCAGCTTTGTGGTGCGACAGTTGCACCGGAATCCCCGCGCGTTCGCCAATCGTCAATGCCTCGTCCACCGCTTCGAGCAAGCGGTCGCCCTCGTTGCGAATGTGGCTCGTGTAGATCGCGCCGTGTTCGGCGGCGACGCGCGCGAGCGCGACGAGTTCATCCAGGGTCGCATACGACGACGGCGGATAAATCAAACCGGTGGACATGCCCCACGCGCCTTGTTCGATTGAACGCGCGAGCAAATTTTGCATCGCTTTCATTTCGTCGTCGGTCGGCGCGCGCATGGCATAGCCCATCACGCTCGCGCGCAACGTGCCTTGTCCGACGAGTGTAACGTAATTCGTCGCGATGCCGGTCTGCTCGACGCGCTGCAAATACTCGTCGAGCGTTTCCCAGTCGAGTTGGATATTGTCGTACTGTTCGAGTGAGCGAATCATCTCATCGCGCGCGGAGCCGAGCAGCGGCGCGGCGGACTCGCCGCAATTACCGGTCACCTCGGTCGTGACGCCTTGATGGATTTTGCTTTCCATCCTGGGATTGAGAAAAATCGTTTCGTCCGTGTGTGCGTGCATGTCAATGAAACCAGGTGTGACGTATCGTCCGGTCACATCGAGCACGCGCGCGGCGGACGCGTGCGCGAGATCGCCGATGGCAACGATAGTGTTGCCGGCGATGCCAATGTCGGCGCGACGCATCGGCGCGCCTGTGCCATCAATGATCGTGCCGCCGCGCAAGACGAGATCGAGGTTTGGTTGCATGGAGTTTGCTTTTTGTAGGGCAAGTTTCCAACTTGCCAGGTCGCCAATTGGAAATTTGCGCCACAGGTAGGGCAAGTTTCCCACATGCCGGATCGCAAATTGGAAATGGGCGGTGCGTTACGCCAGGTTGAGGTTGTTGGTCGAGCAAGCCATCTCATCGTGCGTGGACAAGATCGGCGCGACGTTGGGATGGGTTGTGGCATCGCCAATTTGCTTGAGCAAGCGGCAAGTGATGAATCGCGATGCGGCGCGTTGGTATGCCTGTTCCCATTCGCGATAGTTTCGTTCTTGGCGCACATTCTCCCAGGGATAGCGCGAGGGCGGCTGATTCGCGCCGCAGCGCCAGGGCTTGGGCGTCAAGCGCGCGCGAAAACTTTCCTGTTGACGACAGAGCGTAACGTACAGGGGATCCGATTTGAGTCCACGCAAAACGGCAAGACTGCTTTCCTGGGTCGGGTCGAAGATTTCATTCGTAATCAAACAGCGCATTCCGCCAAAGGTGCGATAGACGCGTAGGGTCCAATCGCGATGCGCCTGCGCCCATTGTTCAATCGTTTGGAGATAGACGCGTTCCGATGCGGATACCGCGCGCGACTCCTTGTCCGAAAAATCAATATCAATGAACATGGCTTGCGCGGCATTGAGCACGAGTGCGCCATACAGATTTCGTGTGACGATGCCGATCTCGTTGCCGTTCGCGTTCTTGATGGACTGGACGATTTCTTCGCGCAGAGGATTTCTGCCGTAGGAATATCGATCGAGTTGTTGACCGTTCTGAAATTTCAACGCGATTTCGCGCGCCTTGTCGTTGGCGAGTTGCTGGGCTTGTTCGTAACTCGTGTCCGACCAACGCCAAGCGGTGAAGGATTCATTGGTGTCCAGCGAGTACTTGCCCTGTGCCCAGTACTTTGGAATCTTCATCATCGCCTCCGCGTCACAGAAATCATGTAGGGGCGATGCATTGCATCGCCCCATTCGCATTTTTCACAACGGATTTGGATGCGGCGGCGAGTCGTAGCACCCATTCACCGATTGATCGAAATCAATGATCGAGCCGGTCATCAGTCCCGATTCATCGCTGGCGAGAAACGCAATCGCTTGCGCGACCTCGCGCGGTTTGAGCAGTCGGTTGAATGGCTGTGAACTTTCTGCGCGCGCGAGCCAGGTATCGTCCGCGCCGTGAAACTGCTTTTGCGTTTGATCCTCGCCGGGCGTATCCATCCAGCCGATGTTCAATCCGTTCACGCGAATCTGGTCGCGCATCAAGGAGTACGCCGCGTTTTTGGTCAGCGCGGACAGCGCGGCTTTCGCGCCGCTGTACGCAAAAATAAACGGTTGCCCGCCGTGACTCGCCATGCTGAGAATGTTGACGATGCTTCCGGCGATTTTCTCGCGCCGCATGATCTTCGCTGTTTCTTGCATCAAAATAAATGGCGCGCGCGTGTTGATTGCAAACATGCGGTCGAAGAGTTCGGGTGACGTGTCGAGGATGGTGCCGCGATCGGTGATGCCCGCCGCGTTCACAAGAATATCCACGCGACTAAACGCGCGGTCGGCTTGTGCGATGACGTTTTGACAATCGCTCACCTGCGCCAAATCGGCTTGGACGAAAATCGTTTGGCACGGTAATTCTTGCGCGATGGCTTGACCGCGCTGGGCGTTGCGTCCGCAAATGACGATGCCCGCCGCGCCGCGTTCCGCGAACAATCGCGCGGTCGCTTCGCCCAGTCCTTGCGTGCCGCCGGTGATGACGGCGAATTTGCCGGTGAGTTGAGTGACCATAGTTTTACTTGAGATTGAGTTTGAAACGCGGAGCTAGTTTGCTCGATTTCATCGCGCCATCATTTGTAAAGAATTTCAGATTGCCTTTTTCGTCCACGATCCAAACTTCTTGCGCGCCGCGCGCCAGATACAATTCGATCTTGAATTCGATGGCGGCGTTGGAATTGGATGGCGAAACGATTTCGATGCAGAGTTCGGGTGCGCGCGGGTAGGGCGTTTTGTCGCCGTACTTGGCGATGAACGCGTCGCTTGCCCACGCGACATCGGCAACCTTGACGCCATCCGAGGTTTGAATCGAGCATTCGTTGATAATCCGTCCATCGCGTTTTTTCTTCGACAGCGCGAGTGCGACGGCGACCTGCAACATGCCGTGCCGATTGGACGCTGGACTCATTAACAGTTGCCCAAACTTGTTCAATTCAATTTTGAAGGGAAGATTCTGCAAGAGTGGATTGTTGATGACTTGAGACCATTCCATGCTTGCCTCCTTCACATTACGGTTGTGCGGAGCGTCGCTTCGTTCCGCGAACCGCCGTAACGAATGATTTTTTCGACCTGGGCGTGATAGTGTTGGATGAGTTGGATGGACATTGGGCTATAGTTTTACCGGGGTGACCATTTCGGATTTGGGTATTTCGCTGACGACGTTAAAGAACCGCATCTTACCGTCTTCGTCCACAACCCAGACTTCGGTTGCGCCTTTGGCGAGATACAAATCCACTTTGTGGCGAATCTCTTCGTTTGAATTGGATGTCGAAACAATCTCGACGCAAATTTCCGGTGCGCGCGGGTAGGGTGTATTGTCACCATACTCGGCAGCGAAGTCATCACTTGCCCACGCGACATCGGCAACCTTTACGCCGTCGGATGTTTGAATCGAACACTCGACGATAATCTCGCCGCCTTGCCGACCCTTCTCAATCGCTTTGCCGACGCGGTATTCCATTTTGCCATGTTTGTTTGATGCCGGACTCATCAGTAGTTGACCGAATTCGTTTTGTTCGATCTTGAATGGCAGATTTCTAAAAAAAGGATTGTTGATGACCTGCGACCATTCCATCTTCACCTCCCAGCAAGATCATTCTTTGTTACGGCTGGTAGCATAACATTGATTTTACAGCCGGTCAAGCGAAACCAATCACACTCCCAGCTCTCCCCTGAATATCGTGACCGCCTTGCCACGCAAGATGACGCGGTCGCCATTCCACTCGCATTCGATGATGCCGGTTCTAGCGGATGCTTGAAAACCGATCAGCGATTTCTTGCTCAACCTGGTTTCCCAGTAGGGCGCGAGGTAACAATGCGCCGAGCCGGTCACCGGGTCTTCGTTGACGCCAACGCCCGGCGCGAAATAGCGCGAGACAAAATCGTAATCGCTCGTTTGTGAACGGCTTGTGACGATGACGGCGCGAATGCCGCTGTTCGCCAACAACGCAAAATCGGGAGCAAGGTCGCGGACTATTTGTTCCGATTCTACTTCAATCAAGTAGACATCGTTCCGCGCAGATGCTTTGTGGGTGAATTTCGGAGTCGTTCCCAAAGCGTGATTCAGGTCGAGGTTTGCTTCTACGGTGACGGTGAATCGCGCGGGGAAATCCATTTCGATTTGAGCGCCGTTTTTCTTCGCGATGAGTAAGCCGCTTTGCGTGTGAAACCTGGCTGGCTCTTCAATCTTGAGATACTGTTCTTCGTACAAGATGTGCGCGGTCGCCAGCGTCGCGTGACCGCAGAGACTAACTTCGCGCTTGGGCGTGAACCAGCGCAAACTAAAATCGCTCTCCTGCTTGAGCAGAAACGCGGTCTCGGACAAATTCATTTCTTGCGCGAGTGATCGCATCCAGTCATCGGGTTGGCTCTCGTTCATCACGCAGACGCACGCGGGATTACCGCGAAAGGGTTGGTCGGTGAAGGCATCTACTTGATAGATTTTCATCTTGGTGTCATCTCCATTTAGCGAGGATGTTTGGGACGCGGATATACGCGGATCAATGCGGATATCTTTTCTGATCCTTGAAAATCCGAGACTGTGGCATTGCTACTGCGAATTTGGTGTTTACCGCCAAGACGCAGAGGGCGCAGAGAAAAATCAAAAGAACTCTGCGTTCTCAGCGTGCTCCGCGCCTCTGCGGTAAAATTTCTGACGCATCAGTAACGGTGCTACAGTGTCGGATCAACGCGGATATTTTTCTGATCCTTGAAAATCCGCGTCCCAATTATTTTTTGGTTGCGGTTCTGTCGCGCTATGGCATCTCTAATTTATCCACATTCTCGCCGAAAATCAAATCGCGGCGCACGAAATCGTTCCAGAATGTATGCGGATACAACGGCGGGAGTGGGTTCGCATCCGCAAGACGTTTCAACTGTTCGTCGCTCAACGCGAAATCGAGCACACCCAGGTTGTCCTGTATTTGGGCTTCGCGTCGCGCGCCGAGAACCGGAATGATGTTCGGCGCTTGCTGACGCACCCAGTTGATCGCGACCTGGGACGGCGTGTGTCCGATTTCGCTCGCGACTTGCATGACCATCTCCGCGATTGATTTGGCTTGCGCCTCGGCTTCTGTGACGCGCGTGGATTCGCCGGGTCCGCCCGGTTGATTGAACTTGCCGGTGAGTGTGCCGCCGCCGAGCAATCCGAACGCGAGCACGCTCATCTCCATCGCGCGCGTCATCGGCAGAACATCTTGCTCCGCGCCGCGTTCGTTCAAACTGTACTCGGCTTGGTACGCGACCAAGCGATTCCAGCCGAGTAGTTCGGCAATCGCTTGCGCGTACGAAACAATCCACGCCGGAGTATTCGAGATGCCGACGTACAACACCTTGCCCGCGCGCACCAAATCGTCGAACGCGCGCAAGACTTCTTCAACCGGCGTCGTGCGATCCCACATGTGCAGGTAGAGCAGATCAATGTAATCGGTGTTGAGTCGCTTGAGCGATTGCTCGACCGTGCGCAACATATTCTTGCGATGATTGCCGCCCGCGTTCAAATCCTTGAAATCCGAACCAGGTCGGCGCAACGTGTATTTCGTCGCGACGACAAACGCATCGCGTTGGCTTGCGGCAAACTCGCCGACGAATTTTTCCGCCGCGCCATTCGTATAGTTCGACGCCGTGTCAATGAAATTTCCGCCGACGTTCACGAACGCGTCGAAAATTTTGCGGCTCTCTTCTTTCGACGCGCCCCAGCCCCAGTCTTCGCCAAACGTCATCGTGCCGAGGCACAGTTCCGAAACACGCAGTCCCGATTTGCCGAGCAGTTTGTAGCGCATAATTCTCTTTCATCCACGAAGAACACAAAGGACACGAAATTTCTTTTTCTTTGTGTGCTTCGTGTCCTTCGTGGAAAAAATAAATTACTAACACTACGGCGAGCGTTCCCTACTGTTCACTGTTCATTATTTCTGCCCGGTCAACTGACTCAACTGATTCAACACCTTTTGCAGTTCCTGCATCTCTTTGCCGTACGTTGCCCAGTCCGCGGTCTTGAGCGCGTCCTGCGCTTTGGTGTAGCGCTCGTTCGCTTGCTTGACCAACTCGGCGACGGTTGCGTTCGTCGGCGTGGTCGTCGTCGGTTGCGTGGTCGTCGTGGGCGCGGTGACGACTGGCGCGGTGCTCGCGCCGAACACGCGCGCGAGCGCGTTGGCGAGCGAGTCTTCCATCACGATGTTGTTCGACGTCGCGACGACGATACGTTTGAGTTGTGGAATCTGGGATTGCTCCGCGAGCAGGTACATTGGTTGCACGTACAGCACCGATCTCTCGATGGGGATCACGAGCAAGTTGCCCCACACAATCCGACTGCCGCGTTGATTGAGCAAGGTCAGCTCGGATGAAATTTTTGGATCTTGATTCAAGCGCGCGTGAATTTGTTCGGGACCGTAAATCAGTTTGTCCTTTGGAAAACGATAGACGAGCCGCTTGCCATAGTCCTCGCCATCGCATTTCACGGAAAGCCACGCGATCATGTTCTGCCGTTTCGCCGGGGTGAATGGTTGCATCAACATGAATTCTTCTTTGGTCTCACCGGGCAATCGCATAATCACATAGTACGGCTCCATCGCTTGCGGCGTACCATCGGCGGACTCGTTCGGAATCGCCCACAAGTCTTCCTTGTTGTAAAACACCTGCGCGTCTTGCATGTGATACGTCTGATACATCTTGGCTTGAATCGAGAACAAGTCTTCGGGATAACGCAGGTGCGTGCGCAGAGATGCCGGCATCTGGTCAATTGGTTTGAAGAGCGCGGGGAAAATCGCGCGGTACGCTTTCAGGATCGGCTCATCCGGCTCGGCGATAAAAAAATTCGTCGTGCCATGGTAGGCGTCAATCACGATCTTGACCGAGTTGCGAATATAGTTCGTGCGTGCGTCGTAATGCTCGCTCATCGGATAGCGATCCGAAATCGTGTACGCGTCTTGAATCCAGTAGAGTTGCCCGTCGGCGATGACGAGGTACGGGTCTTGATCGAGGCGCAGGAACGGCGCGACGCGAGTGACGCGCGTTTGAATGTTGCGATTGAACATCACGCGACTGTCGGCGGTGAGTGCGTCCGTGAGCATGATGTTGAAATCGCCAAAGCGCAGCGCGAACATCAATTGATCGCCAATCGTCGCGATGGGCACGCCGCCCTTGCCGGTGTACGTCGAGAAGGCGTTCTCATCGCCTTTGGGATAATCGAATTCTTTTTCCTTCGTCTTGACGAAAACATAGGACGATGTTTGCTCGCCGAAATAAATTTCCGGACGTGTGATCGGAATCGTGCCGGTCGGCGGAATATCTTTCACGAGTAAACTCGGCAAGCCGTCGGCGGTGAATTCGTTGACGGGTGACAGCGCGACGCCATAGCCGTGCGTGTAGAGCAAATGCAGGTTGACCCAGGTCTGCGCTTTTTCCGGCAACTTGTTCAGCGCGAGTTCGCGCGCGCTGATCATCGTTTGCCGATACTTGCCGTTGATCGTGTACCGATCCACGTCCACGTCGTTGAAATCATAGTACGTGCGAATCGTTTGAATCTGATCGTATGTTTGCAAGAGCGGGCGATAATCGGCGAGACGAATGTTGTTGATAATGTCCGCGCTACGTTGAATGTCCTGCGGCGTCGGCGCGTCTTCGGCAGGGTAGGGCGCGTCCTGAATCCCGTCGAGCGCGTACGCTTGACGCGTCAAGACGATATTGTTTTTGATGTACGGTTGCTCTTTGGTAAATTCGTTGGGCTTGACTTCGAAATTCTGCACGAAATCCGGATACGCTTGACCCAGCAAGATCCACGCGCCGATCCACAGCGCGACCGCGATGCCAATCGCTTTGAGCGCGCGCGTGAACACGTTGACGAGCAACAACCCGGCGAGCGCCAGCGTAATTGCGGTGAGGATGTTGTACGCCGGAATTTGCGCGTTCACGTCGGTGTAACTCGCGCCGAACACCACGCCGCGCGTCGAATAGACCAGGTTGTAGATTTCGAGTTGATAGTTCCACGCGCTCAACGCCAGGAATGCGACACCCAGCGCGGATAAATGCCCCTTGACTGCCGCAATCCAGCGCAAGTGACCCAGCCCCATCACGTACGTGACGGCGACCCCCAGCGCGGTGAGAACGATCGCGCCGCTAAACCAACTGATGATGAACTGGTACACCGGGAGTGTGAACACGTAGAACGCCGCGTCCTGATTGAAAACAGGATCGAGCGCGCCGAACGGTACCGCGTTGAGGTACCGCAGAAGCACGAGCCATTGTCCCTGCGCGATCAAGCCGACGAAAATGGCGAGCACGAGTCCGCCGGCGAGCAGGAGAAAGTTGATGGACTTGCCGGCGAACGCGGCAAACTGCGCGAGGCGCGACGATTCGTCGGTGACGCGCGGCGTCAAGCGCCGCGCGATCGCGATGTTGATCGCGTAAAAGATAAAGAACGCGAGCGCGGCGCTGAAGAAAATCGCGACGCGTGCTTGCAGTTCGGTCGTGAACACGCTCGCGTACCCGAGTTCCTCGAACCATTTGAAATCGGTGTAGAGGCGCGGCATAAATTGGAGCACAATCCAAACCAAGAGCAGCGCCGCGCCAATCAAGATTGGGCGCGTCAGGTTCGGCGGTTGCCGCCGGAAAATTTCGTCCCAATTGACTTGGGGCATGTCATCGCGATTGATGCGTCGTCCGCCACCGTAAAATCCCACTATACACCTCCCAAGGAGAATTGCCGAGTGTTTTCATTCTACACGTAATCCAGAATTCGGTCAACGGAATCGCGCCAATTCAATTTGACAATCCAACCCCATTCGCATATACTGCCCTCACCTTCGGGGGGCCGTAGCTCAGCTGGGAGAGCGCTTCAATCGCACTGAAGAGGTAGTGGGTTCGAGTCCCATCGGCTCCACAAGTAATTTATGATTTTCGATTTTCGATTTATGATTTCACTCGGTTGCTGGTAAATCGAAAATCATAAATCAAAAATCGAAAATTCTTTTTGGGGCTGTAGCTCAATTGGGAGAGCGCTTCAATGGCATTGAAGAGGCAGTGGGTTCGAATCCCATCAGCTCCACTGGCAGATTTCTGTTTTTCGATTTTTGATTTCAAAGTCGAAAATCGAAAATCATAAATCGAAAATGGCAATGAGCGGGAGTAGTAGGTCATCTCCTCAGCGAGTCGAGAAAGAAAGGGTGCAAGCTCGACGATGGTGTGAAGGGAGAACGCCACAAGACCGAACTCGCCCGGGAGCCGCGACGATGAATGCAATAGTCGTCGCCGTGTCACGCGCGTTAAGCGTTCGAGTGAGTGTGTTAGTAAGATAGTGCGATAGTTGAGACGCGCGTGTCGAGCAACTATCGAACTATTCAACTATCGAACTATCGCACTAACCAGGGTGGTACCGCGGAGAATCCTTCGTCCCTTGCAGGGCAAGGATTTTTTTGTTGTGGGGCAAGTTTCCAACTTGCCGAATCGCAAATTAGAAATTTGCGCCACGCGTGGGGCAAGTTTCCAACTTGCCGAATCGCAAATCAGGAATATGCGCCACGCGTGGGGCAAGTTTCCAACTTGCCGAATCGCAAATCAGAAATATGCGCCACGCGTGGGGCAAGTTTCCAACTTGCCAAATTTTGGCAAAGGATGTCACTTGATAGATACACGTCCGAACTATGTGGGTTGGTTGAGAAAGTACGTTGGCAATCAAAAACTGATCTTGACCGGCACCGCCGCGGTGATTCGCGACGAGCACGGGCGTGTGCTGTTGCAACAACGCCGCGATAACGGCTTGTGGTCGTTGCCGGGTGGCGGCACCGAACTGGGTGAGAGCGTACTCGATACCAATCGGCGCGAGGTGCGCGAAGAGATGGGCGTCGAGGTCGCGGTCAAACATTTGATCGGGCTGTACACATCGCCACGCCTCGACGTGAGTTACCCGAACGGCGACGTGTCGCAAATTGTCGTGCCGTGTTTCGAGTGCGCGATCACCGGCGGCGAATTGAAAAGGCAAGAGAGCGAAGTACTCAACGTCGGTTGGTTCGACCTGGGGCAGACGCCGCCGCTCACGTCGTTCGCGCAAGTCGTGTTACGCGATGTCGAACGATATCGCGGACAAGCATTCTTCGAATTGGATGAAGACCGCGAGGTGCCGCATCGCAATGGCAATAACACACAATCGTACGCACAATGGATCCGCCAGTCCATCGGGCGACAAAAATTCATCATCTCTGGCACTGCCGCGTTGATTCGCGATGATCGCGGACACGTGTTACTCCAAAAGCGCCGCGACAATTCGTTGTGGGGATTCCCCGGCGGCGCAATCGAATTGGGCGAGAGCGCGACGGATGCCGTGCGGCGCGAAACATGCGAAGAGATGGGACTCGATGTCGAGCCGCAACGATTGATCGGCATTTACACTGCGTCCGAATTCGACAAGACGTATCCGAATGGCGACCAAGTGCAAATGTTCATCTCGTTCTTCGAGTGCCAGGTGGTTGGCGGCGCGATCCGCATGCAAGCGGACGAAGTGCTTGACGTGGGCTGGTTCGATCTGGACGATTTGCCGCCGATGCAACATTGCTGCGCGGTCAAAGCGCGCGATGTGCGGGTATTTCGCGGCGAGGCGTTCGTGCGATAGTCGGGCAAATTGGAAATTTGCCCCACGGATTTTGAAAAATGGACAGCAAATTTATCTCCACACCCTCCGGTAAATTTCACGCGATTGTCGCGGGTGAAGGCGCGCCCGTCATTTTGATTCACGGTTACAGTGTCCGCAACTCGTGGCGAACCTGGGTCGAGAATATCGCGGCGCTCGCCGAGGTGGCGCGCGTGTACGCGCTCGACCTGCTTGGCTATGGCGAATCGGACACACCGGAACCCGCGCTCGATGCGCCTCGACAAGCGAACGCGATCATCGAATTGCTCGACGCGGAAAACCTGGAACGCGCGGCTATCGTTGGTTTGTCCTGGGGCGGTGGCATCGCGCAAATGATCGCGACGACCGCGCCGACGCGCGTGAGCAAACTCGTGCTCGTTGATAGCACGTACAGCGCCAAACCGGAAAATCTCGCGCGTTTGAAAACACTCGCGTGCCCGACCTTGATCGTGTGGGACGAAGACGATGCGCGAATTCCCGTCGCGGGCGCGCAGGTGCTCGGCGATGCGATTCCCAATGCACGCGTCCGCATTTTCAAACGCGAGGAACGCGATCCCGATGCCGACCCGAACAATCGGCACTGGTCGCAAGTGTCGCATTCGCGCGAGTGGAATCGGCTGGTCGCCGACTTTCTCCGCGACCCGAAAGGGCTTTGATGTCCTTTCGGGTCTGAGCAAAGCGTAAACAAGAATCGGAATAATACGGAGGTCAACATGGCTACCAAAAAGAACACGAAAACGAACACGAAAATCGCGAAAGAAACGAAAGCCGCGAAAAAGACGCAAGCCACACCGCGCAAAAAGACGATGGCGACGCGCAAGGCAACCACGCGCGCGAAATCAACTAAACAACTAACGCACCAACCAACCATCGAACTAAACAAATATATTCCCAAACAAATCGAATCGAAATGGCAAGCGCGCTGGGAGAATGAAAAACTGTGGCACACGGATCTAGGCGATACGCGCAAGAAATATTTTTTCTTGACGATGTATCCGTACCCCAGCGGCGATCTGCACATCGGTCACTGGTACGCGATGGGTCCGAGCGATGTCAAGGCGCGCTTTTTACGGATGAACGGGTACAACGTTTTCTTCCCCATCGGCTTTGACGCGTTCGGTTTGCCGGCGGAGAACGCGGCGATCAAACGCAAGATTCATCCGCATACCTGGACGATGAACAACATCGCGAACATGCGGCGACAGTTGCGCTCGATGGGCGCGTCGTTCGACTGGGAGCGCGAAGTCGTGACGTGCGACCCGCGCTACTACAAATGGAACCAATGGTTCTTTACGCAAATGTTCAAGCGCGGCTTGGCGTACAAAAAAATGGCGGCGGTGGATTGGTGTCCCAACTGCAAAACCGTTTTGGCGCGCGAACAAGTCATCGGCGAAGATCGCCGGTGCGAGCGATGCGACACGCCCGTTATCAAAAAAGATTTGGAGCAGTGGTTCCTAAAGATCACTGCGTACGCGGACGAGCTGTTGGATTTTTCCAAGATCGAATGGCCCGAACGCGTCAAGACCTTGCAAACGAATTGGATCGGGCGGAGCGAGGGTGCGCAATTCACGATGCGCGTCGCGGACAGCGACGCGAAATTCGACGTGTTCACGACGCGCCAGGACACGGTGTTCGGCATGACGTTCGCGGTGCTCGCGCCCGAACACGCCTTGGTCGAAAAAATCACGACGCCCGCGCAACGCGATGCGGTGAACACCTACGTCGTCAAGACGCGACGCGAGACGGAGATTGATCGCTTGTCCACCGAAAAAGTGCGCGATGGCGTTTTCACCGGCGCGTACGCGATCAATCCGATGAACAATGACCGCGTGCCGATCTGGATCGCGGATTACGTGCTGACGACGTACGGCACCGGCGCGATCATGGGCGTGCCCGCGCACGATGAACGCGATTTCGATTTCGCGCTGAACTATGGTCTGCCGATTCTGCCGGTGATTGATCGTCCCGATCAACGCACCAAATCGTTCGTGCTGGGCGGGACGATGAACGACGGATTCGCCGACGCTCTGCGCGCGGAACAAATTCCGTTCGAGGAAAAACAAGGTTCGTTGTACGCCACGATCCCGCCGGAGAAAATTGATCGCTATGTCGCGCTGGCGAAACAATTCGTGCGCGCGAATGCGTGGAACGAAGTCGTCGGCACGCGCTGGCAATTCATCTTTCACGATGCCGTGTGGTCGCTGGACTCGTTGGAAAGCGAGCGGCGTATCCTGGCGCGCTGTCACGAATTGGAACCGGACGTGCGCGGCAAACGTACCGTGATGGAAATGCTGTCGGCGGTCGAGTTCTATCGCGATGTGTTGTATCACGACGAGTACGGCACGATGATCTTTTCCGGCGAGTTCTCCGGCGCGACCGCTGATGTGGCGCGCTCGCGCGTCGCGCAAGTGATGGAAGCGCGCGGCATCGGCAGGCGCGCAATCAACTATCGCATCCGCGATTGGCTGATCTCGCGGCAACGCTACTGGGGCACGCCGATCCCGGTCGTGTATTGTCCCGATCACGGCGCGCAGCCGGTGCCGGACGATCAACTGCCGGTCGTCCTGCCCATCGAAGGCGTCGAGTTTATGCCGACCGGCGAATCGCCGTTGTTGAAGCACAAGGAATTTCTGAAGGCGAAATGCCCGGTGTGCGGCAAAGACGCGCGCCGCGAGACGGACACGATGGACACGTTCATTGATTCGTCGTGGTATCCGTTCGCGTACTTGGACCCGTACAACATCGAACGACCGATCAATCCTGACCTGACGAAAGCATGGATGCCGGTGGATCAATACACGGGCGGCGTCGAGCACGCGACGATGCATCTGTTGTACACGCGCTTCTGGATCAAAGTGATGCGCGACATCGGTGTGATTGATTTCGGCGAGCCGATGACGCGGTTGTTCAATCAAGGCACGATTCTCGCACCGCGCGTAGAAGGTCAGAAGCTGGCGAAGATGTCCAAGTCGAAAGGGAATGTCATCAGCCCGGACGACCTGGTTGCGAGTTACAGCGCGGACACAGTGCGCGTGTACTTGATGTTCATCGGTCCCTGGGATCAGGGCGGACCCTGGGACGGTACGGGAATGGACGGCGTGCATCGTTGGTTGCAACGCGTGTGGAATTTGGTTGTCGAAGCGCCCAATCCCCAAGAGCAAAATCCTAGTGCGGAGGCAGAGAAAGAGCTGCGCCGCACGACGCATCAAATCATCAAGCGTGTGACCCAGGAGTTGACCGCGTTCAAATTCAACACGACCGTCGCCGCGTTGATGGAGTTTACGAACCATCTGCAAAAGGCGCGCGAGACCAGTGTCATCAATTCGCCCGCGTGGCGCGAGTCCATCGAAGCGTTGTTGCTGATGTTAGCGCCTGCCGCGCCGCACATCACGGAGGAACTGTGGGAGCGCATCGGTAAACCGTACAGCATCCATCAGCAAGCGTGGCTGCAGTGGGATCCGAAAATCGCGGCGGATGAAATGTTCACATTGATCGCACAGGTGAACGGCAAGGTGCGCGACCGCATCGAACTGCCGGTCGGCGTGAATGAAGCGGAAGCCAAGTCCGCCGCGCTGAACTCGCCGAGCGTGCAAAGACATCTCGACGGCAAAACTCCGACACAAGTGATCTATGTGCCGGGGCGATTGGTGAACATCGTCGTCAAGTAATCGAGACCTGGAAGGTTCGCCTTGAGCGAAAACCTTCCAGGTCTTTTTTTGCATTGCAGCGATGACCACGATATAATTTATAGAGTCGCGTAGTTGAAACGACGCGCCGCTATCTTTCAACGCAGGATCAAGTGATGAGAATGAGATTTCAGTTCGGTCTGTTCATTTTGTTGGTCGTTCTTGTGTTCGTCGTCGCGTGCGAATCCGCGCCCAAACGTCGCGCCGAACCGACGCGCACACCAGCAACGGTGAACGTGGCACCCATCGCCGCGAATGCCGCGCCGACGGTCGCGCAATCGGCAAGCGCGACGCCGACCGCGCCGGAAGACGATGGCGATTGCATGGCGGGTTGCCACATTCCGGATCCGAACGAAGAATTTGCGAACGGTGCAGCGCCGCAACCGGCGGATCACAAGGAGTACAAGACGTGTGTCGAGTGTCATGTCAAAATCACCAAGCCAGTGTACCCCGCAACCCATGTCGGTCGAATGGATCCCGCGTGTCCGCTGTGCCACACGCTCGAAGCAAAAGTGAAATGACGTGAATGGTTGATGCGCTTTGCGGAAACGCAGGCGCATTTTGTTTTGTGTGGATACCTGATTGCACACATTTTTATTCTGCCACCGAGGTCATGGAGAGCATCGAGTTTTTCCTCTATGCTCTCTATGACCTCGATGGCAAGATGCGGCAATCACCAGCCGGATACCCGTTGACGTGCGCCAATGGGTATGCTAGAATCCTGCCCCAATCGGTCTGGGAATGTGAACTCAACTCTGATGAAGGAGTTTTGTGATGGAGCAAATTCGCAAGGCAATTTCGCGCGCGGCGGTTCCCACGGCAATCGTAGGAACCGTTTTTGGATTCATCGGCGATGTGCTGCAACCACTGATTGATCTCGCGCCCATCGTCGCGGTGATTTCGTTTGTCGGCGCGTTGCTCGCGCTCGGCTGGTTCGTCTACTTGCGTCGGCAAAAAGGCAACGATGCCTGGGATTCGCTTGCCGGTGGGTTGTTCATCTTCTTTGTCGCCGGCACGATCATCTTTTCCGTGCTGGCGGTCTTTTTTGCGGCAGGACCCGAACGCGGTTATCTCGCAAGCAACGTGGACGCGATTGCCAAATTGCAAACCGATGTGCTCGGTATTCGTAGCGATGTGTCCGCGATTAAAACGACGACGCAGTCCACACAACAACAAGTGGTCGCGATCGCGACGACGCAGGCGCAAGGATTCGCAGAGATGCAACGCTCGTTCGCGGCGCTGCAATCGGGGCAAGGCAACCTCGTCACCAGTCCGCAAACACCGCAAGAGTGGTACAGCAACGCGCGACTCTATCAATTGCGCGGCGACACCGCGAACGCGCTCAAGGCATACGAGGGATATTTCAAGTTCAATCTTGAATTCGTTGGTCCGTACGGCGAATATGTCGCGATGCTCAAAGCGACCGAGGGTATCGCGCGGACGCGACAAATCGTCGGCACGATGGCGAGCGCGCGCCGCGACAGTGCGACGCTCGATCTCGTCGCGACGCGTTTGCTCGATTCGCCGACAGAACGTCTCACGCGACTCGTCGCGCTGACGACGCGCGCGCCGCAATTCGGACCGGGATGGCAGGAACTGGGGCAAGAGTACACGCGCGCAGTGGGCGACAAGCGCACCAAGGATATGACGGACAAGCAAATCGCCGCGTTCAAATCGCTCCTAACGCTCGAAGAACGCGAACAAGGATTCACGCGCTATTACATTGACAAAACGCTCGCGGACAAGGACCTGGTTAGCGCGCGCCAAGCATTGCAGGACGCGGAAAATTGGGCGCGCGGTGCGGGCACGGCGAATGTGCGATTCACTTTTCTACGCGATCAGGTTATCTTCACGTTCGATCTTGCGGAGCAGGGTCTGCGTAAACTCATGTTCAGCATTGACGATCCGCAACCCAAGACGGAGACCGGGATGATTCCCGGCACGAATGTGGTGAACCTGACGATTACCGGCGTCCCGGTGCCGGTAGGCGAGCACACGTTTTATTTTCAGTACGTGGATGCGAACAGCGTGGCGAGCGCGGTGCAGAACAAAAAATTCTGGGTAGATCCCATCGCGATTGATCCGCGTCTGGGCGACCGGGATTTTTCGACAAACACCCAAACGATGTGGTTTGCCATCGGCGTCGTCGGCGCAAAACCAACCGATCGTTATCGTTTCAAGTATAGTGTGGATTCGCCCGCGTTAAACCAAACCGAAGATGGTATGAGCGCCGCCTCGATCACGATCAAAAGTCTCAAACCGGGCGAACACAAATTGTACATTCAAGCGACGCGCGCGGATGGCGTTAAAACACCAGTGGTCGAGTACGTGTTTACGGCTCCGTGATTGCAAACTCATTTTTAGACTTTCCGAAGTTTCTGAAAACTTCGGAAAGTCTAAATGGGCAAACTCATTTTGGCGAAGATATTGTCATGTGAGAAACCGGCTTAAATGACAAGCCACTCGATTGCGAGTGGCTTGTCGTCTGCTTATTTGTTTTTCCCTTTTCCCTTGTCTTGACCGTTCCCCTTGTCGTTGTCGTTGTTGCCGCGGTCTTTTTCCTGAGACTCTTTACCGCGGTTGCCGGGCGCGCTTTCGTGAGGATTCTCCTTGTCTTTTCCTTTCGAGTCGCGCATCAACTCACCCAGGTTCGGTTCCCACTTGCCCGGGTCAACGTCGAGCGATTTCGCGATCTCGCCCCAACCCATCCCTTCTTTTTTCATCGCGAGAATTTCTTCGACGGTTTTGCCGGTCTCCTTGGCGAGCGCGTATGCTTTGACGATCTCGCCGTAGCCAAGACCATCTTTGTGTAAGGCGAGAATTTCTTCGACGTCTACCTCGAACTCGTCTGCAATTGCTTGCGCGACTCGCTGATCGTTTTCAGTCGGTTCGGGTGTCTCGGTTGGTTCGGGTGTGCCGGTTGCATTAACCCCATCGCTTGTCGAACCCGTGTTCGCCAACGCGAGACCACTCACACTGAGCGCAAACGCGATCGTCATCACGATTGCGAAAACTCTGAGCAATTTCATTTGGTCCCCCTTTCACCTAGATAGAGACAAAAGGCAAGGCAAAAATACAATCGCGTGGAGTAGTACTCCGTTCCTATTGCCGCGCCCATTTGAGCGAAACCTGGTTTTCATCTATAATCACAATATCTGTAATTCCTCCCCGATGAATTCACATTTGATTCACAATTGCGCGCCATAATCTCCCCAGAATCAAATTTCACCGAGGAGGAAAAATGTACTGGCGAATTGGTCTGGGAATTTTGATCGCGCTGTTGCTGGTTGCGGGCGTGGTCGCGGTGGGCGGGTACGCGTACAGCATGGGCGTCGCTCAAGGAATGACGACGCCAGGCAAACTCGATGTGCCGAGTACCGGTGTCGCGCCGCTGCCGTACTGGTATCGCCCCTGGGGTTGGCACTATGGCGGGTTTGGCTTGCTGAGTTGCTTCTTCCCGCTGTTGTTCTTCTTCCTGTTTTTCGGCTTGATGCGCGCGTTCTTCTGGCGCGGACACTGGGGAATGCATCACGGTCGCAAATGGGAAGGCGGCGTACCGCCGATGTTCGAGGAATGGCATCGCAAGATGCACGAGCCACAGGGTACGACCAAGTAACGCGACGCTTGATTTGAACAATGTACTTTACGGTCATCGTTATATCCCAGACCTGTCAGGTTTCCGCGAAGCGAACCTGACAGGTCTGACGTAAACGCGTCAGGAATCTGCTCCAATCTGAATCGGACATTTCGGAACGATCCACAATCAAAAATGAAAACCATTTTGATCGTTGACGACGAACCGCAAATTGTGCAACTGGCGCGCGATTATCTCGAACGCGCGGGCTTTGCGGCGCTCACCGCGTACGATGGAAAAGCCGCGCTGTCCGCTGCGCGGCGCGAGAAACCCGACTTGATCGTACTCGACCTGGGTCTGCCGGAGTTGGACGGACTCGACGTGACGCGCGCGCTTCGCAAGGAATCATCCGTGCCGATCATCATGCTGACCGCGCGCGGCGAGGAAACGGACAAACTGGTCGGACTCGAAATTGGCGCGGATGATTACGTCGTCAAGCCGTTCAGCCCGAAGGAACTCGTCGCGCGCGTGCGTACCGTTCTGCGTCGCGTCGAAAGCGTCGCCATTGGCGCGGAGATGATTCGCGTCGCCGATGTCGTGCTCGATGTGCCGCGCATGCAGGCGACTGTCGCCGGTCGCGCGGTTGAATTGACGCCGACCGAGTTTCAACTACTCGCGGCTCTGGCGCGTCAACCCGGACGCATTTTCACGCGCGCGCAATTGCTCGACGCGGTGCGCGGCGTCGCGTTCGATTCGTACGAGCGCGCGATTGACGCGCACGTCAAAAACATTCGTCACAAAATCGAAGCCCAGCCGCGCGAGCCGCGTTACATCGTGTCGGTGTACGGCGTCGGCTACAAATTCGCAGATAGATAAATGCGCCCGAAACATTTCCCGCGCCATCGTCCCCCCTGGTGGCCCCCCAACGAACCGTTCCCTCCCGCGTCGAACACGCACGCGTCGCAGCGCACGCGGCGTCGTTTCTTTTTGCGGTTTGGATTTTTCTTTCTGCTCGTCTTCATGTTCGGCTGCGCGAGTCTCACCGCGATGGCGTGGCTCACCGGAAATTTGCTGGGTGTGCTGGGCGTTCCGACAAATACCACGCCGTCCAACATCATCGCGGTCGTGTTGATTGTTGCCGGTCTGGTGTTCGTGGGACGCGCATTCGGACGTATGGCGACGCCGATCGGCGATTTGGTCGAGATGGCGGGACGCGTGGCGGAGGGCGATTATTCGGCGCGGATGCTCGAACGCGGACCGCGCGAGATTCGCGTGCTCGCGCGCGCGTTCAACTCGATGGCGGAGCGGTTGCAGACCCAGGACGAACAACGCCGCGCGATGCTCGCGGATGTGACGCACGAACTGCGGACGCCGTTGACGGTGATTCAAGGCAATCTCGAAGGACTGCTCGACGGCGTGTACCCGCGCGATGACGCGCACCTCGCGCCGATTCTCGAAGAGACGCGCGTGCTCGCGCGATTGGTGGACGATTTACGGATGCTTGCATTGACCGAGAGCGGCGCGCTCCAATTGCAAAAAGAACCGGTTGATCTCGCTCTGCTCGTCGGCGAGACAGCGGCGTCGTTCAAAGCGCAAGCGAGTGTGGCAGGAGTCGAATTGATCGCGACTACGTCCCAGGTTCCTCTGCTCCAACTGGATCCGGCGCGGATCCGCCAGGTGTTGGAGAACCTGATCGCGAACGCGTTGCGTTACACGCCGCGCGGGGGCAAGATCAGTGTTCAGTGTTCGGTGGACAGCGTTCTGTCGCGCGTTGTGGTCAGCACGAGCGATACCGGCGCGGGGATCGCGCCGGAGGATTTGCCGCACGTCTTCGAGCGATTCTACAAATCGCGCGAATCGCGCGGGATGGGATTAGGGCTTGCCATCGCGCGCAACTTGGTCGTCGCGCACGGCGGCGACTTGATCGCGCAGAGCGAAATCGGCGCGGGCACGACGATGCGGTTCAGTTTGCCGATTCCGGCGAAGTAATTTGTGCAAAGTACACAACCCGCTTCCGGTTGAAATGTGGCGAAAAATCTATGGACGCCTGCGCGCTAAAGGCGTATACTGCATTTGTTTGACAAATATGGCAATGTGGCTATAATCTCGCTCGTCAACAGAATACTATCGAGTGCCGAGACGCACTCTTTTCCGAGGTCCTTGAAGCCCTTGAACCTGCGCCTAGTTGCGCCCGTCCAAGGGCTTTTTGTTTTTTCCTCGGATCATCTCATGGAGGAAAAACTTGAAACGCTACAGTTTGATTCAGGCGCGCGGCGCAGATTCGTGTGGTTGCATGGATGGCAGTTTGGTCGAGAGTGAAGGGAACGATGTCGTCGAAATGAAAATTAAGAGCGGCACGGTGAGTATCATCGTCCCGGCAACTCTGCCCGACGATGCAGTGGGTGAGAGCGATTGGCTAAATAACCATGTTTGTTTGAGCATTGAGTTGGAAGACGGCAAGAGCATTACCGGCTGGGTGCGTTGCGATGAAGCGCATCTCGAACTTGACACGACGCGACGCGTCGCGACTCCGACCTGGGTTGGTAAAAAGGATTTTGTGCGGCACACCTTGTTTTCCAAGTTAGGCGCGTTGCGCCAAGACGCGACGTTGGTTTCACCGTAGGAATAGATCACCGTGCATCCAGAGATCGTTGCCATCGGAGTGTTCATGGGTCTTGCGTTCGCCGCGCCGCCCGGCGCGGTAACGGCGGAAACCTTGCGGCGCGGCGCACGCGGCGGCTTTGCGCTCGCGTTCGGCGTACAACTCGGTTCGCTGATTGGCGACGCGACGTATGCTTTGCTTGCGCTCGGTGGACTTGCCGCGTTCGCGCAAATACCCGCGTTGCAAATTGGGCTGGGCGCGTTCGGCGCGATGTTTCTGATGTATCTGGCTTGGTCGTCATTTCAAACTGCGCTCACGCCGGTCGCGCTCTCGGCGAGCGGCGATACGCGCGTCGAAACGCGCGGCGCGTTTCTGAGCGGCATGATGCTCTCGCTGACGAATCCCTGGGCAATCGCGTTTTGGTTGTCGCTCGGCGGCGTGCTCGCATCGTGGGGTATCGTCGGCGCATCGGCGGAACAGGTTGGCATATTTTTTGCGAGTTTCATGCTCGGCTCGGCGTTGTGGGCGGTGGCGCTTGCCTTCGCGATTGCGCGGGCGCGGCGCTGGCTCAAGCCCGTCGTTTTTCGCGGGCTGTCTATCGCGTGCGGCATCGCACTTGGCGCGTTTGCGATCACTGCTGGATTCCGCGTCATCGAGTCGCTGATTGGCGCGTGAGAATCATCAATCGAAAATCATCAATCGAAAATTCAGATAGGAGGCACTATGTTAGACACGAAAGAATTGTCCGTCGCGTTGCCCGCGCTCGAACCGGTGAGCGCGACGCACGCGCCCAAGCGACTCGTCTCGCCGAAAGAGGTGGTCGAGTACGCCAAGTCGCAGGGCTTGCAGATTGTGGATTTTAAGTTTGTGGATTTGCCCGGCACCTGGCAACACTTTTCGATTCCGATCACGGAATTGAGCGAGGATTTGTTCATCGAAGGACTCGGGTTCGATGGATCGAGCATTCGCGGTTTTCAGCACATTCACGAAAGCGATATGCTCCTGATGCCAGACCCGACGAGCGCGATTACCGATCCCGTATGCGCCGTGCCAACGCTAACGCTCACGTGCGATGTGTACGATCCGGTTACCAAATTGGCGTACTCGCGCGATCCGCGCAACATTGCCAAGAAAGCGGAAAAGTATCTCGCCAAAACCGGCATCGCGACGACGAGCTACTGGGGACCCGAAGCCGAGTTTTTCATCTTCGACAATATTCGTTTCGATCAGAACACGTACAGCGGGTACTATTTCATTGATTCGGACGAAGGCATTTGGAACAGCGGTCGCGATAGCGGCACGCAAAACCTGGGTCATCGCCCGCGCTACAAGGAAGGGTACTTCCCGGTCGCGCCGGCGGACGCGTTGCAGGACATTCGCTCCGAAATTATCTTGCGCTTGATTCAAGCCGGCGTGCCGATCGAAGTGCATCACCACGAAGTCGCGACGGCGGGACAGTGCGAAATTGATATGCGCTACAACTCGCTCACGACGATGGCGGACAGTTTGATGATGTACAAATATGTCGTCAAGAATGTCGCGCGCGCACATGGCAAGACGGCGACGTTTATGCCCAAGCCGTTGTTCCAGGACAATGGTTCCGGAATGCACGTTCACCAGAGTTTGTGGAAGGATAGCGCGAACTTGTTCGCCGATCCAAGCGGTTATGCCGGGTTGAGCCAGCTCGCCAAGCATTACATCGCCGGTTTGCTCTATCACGCGCCCGCGCTCCTCGCGCTTGCCGCGCCGACGACGAACTCGTACCGCCGCCTCGTGCCCGGTTACGAAGCGCCCGTCAATCTCGTGTACTCGAAACGGAATCGCTCGGCAGCCGTGCGCGTGCCGATGTACTCGAACAATCCGAAAGCGAAACGCATCGAGTTCCGCCCGCCCGATCCGTCGTCGAATCCGTACCTCGTCTTTGCCGCGTTGTTGATGGCAGGGTTGGACGGCGTCGAAAAGAAAATGGATCCGGGCGAACCCGCCGATTACGATCTGTACGAACTGTCGGCAGAAGAAGCGAAGAAGGTCAAGCAGGTTCCTGGGTCGCTCTCCGAAACGCTCGACGCGTTGGAAAACGATTACGAGTTCCTGCTCAAGGGCGATGTGTTCACGAAAGACGTGATCGAAACCTGGGTCGCGATGAAGCGCGTCAAGGACGTGGATGCGATTCGCTTGCGCCCGCACCCGTACGAATTTTTCCTGTACTACGACGCGTAAAAACGTTCGGATAGTTCCACGACCGTTTGTCTTGTGAAAGGGCAATGACGCCCTTGGGGTGAGAGCCAGTTTTCACCCCAAGGGCGTGTTCTTTTTTCAGAATCAGTCAACTGGCAATTTGCCGGTTGGACGCGGATTGACGCAGAGGTTGGTCCGGATCCTACTTCCAACGAGGGAAAGCATGAATGCCGCAACTGCAATCAACACGGGCGATACTGCCTGGGTGCTGGTCGCGACCGCACTCGTGATGATGATGACTCCCGCGCTCGCGTTCTTTTACGGCGGGATGGTGCGAAAGAAAAATGTGCTCTCGACGTTGAACTTGAGTTTCATTATCATGGCACTCATCAGCGTGCAATGGGTGGTGGTGGGTTATACGCTCGCGTTCGGTCCTAGTCTTGGCGGAATTATCGGTGCGTTGAATTATTTTGGATTGAATGGCGTCGGTTCAGCGCCGAACGGCGATTATGCTCCCACGATTCCGCATCTCGCCTTCTCGGCTTACCAAATGATGTTCGCGGTCATTACCCCGGCGCTCATCACCGGCGCGTTTGTCGAACGCGTCCGTTTCAAAGCGTTTCTGTTGTTCGCGTTGTTGTGGGCGACCTTGGTGTACGATCCGGTCGCGCACTGGGTCTGGGGCGTGGGTGGTATCTTGCGCCAACTCGGTGCGCTCGATTTTGCGGGCGGCACGGTGGTGCATGTCACGGCGGGCTTTTCCGCACTCGCGTTTGCCAAGGTCATCGGCTCGCGCCGCGGTTTTGGCGCGGTGCCGATGGAGCCGCACAACATTCCGTACAGCATTCTCGGCGCGGGATTGTTGTGGGTCGGTTGGTTCGGCTTTAATGGCGGCAGCGCACTCGGCGCGAATGGTCTCGCTGTCAACGCGGTGGTCACGACGAATACCGCCGCGGCAGCGGCAGGTCTCGTGTGGATGTTGCTGACCTGGCGCGACAACAAGCCGAGCATTCTCGGCATCGTCACCGGCGCGGTCGTGGGTTTGGTCGCGATTACGCCGGCGTCGGGTTATGTGACGCCGCTCGCCGCGCTCGTGATCGGCGCAATCGCCGCCGTAATCAGTTATTACGCGATTCGGTTCCGCCAATCGCACAACTTGGATGAATCGCTCGACGTGTGGGCGTGTCACGGCATGGGCGGCGCGTGGGGCGCGCTGGCAACCGGATTGTTCGCGACGAAAATGGTGAACGAAGCCGGCGCGGATGGTTTGTTCTACGGCAATCCCGGTCAGTTCGTCATCCAAGCGATTGCGGTCGTCGCGGCGATCGCGTTTGCGGTGATCATGACGTTTGTAATCGCCAAAGTATTGGATGTCGTCGTCGGCTTACGCGTAACGGAAAACGAAGAAGAAGTCGGTCTGGACATTAGCGAGCACGGCGAACGCGCGTACGCGTAAAGCGAGGACGACATGACCAAGAAAATCGAAGCGATCGTACGCGAAGAAAAATTGAACGACATCAAGAATGCGCTGCGCGAGATCGGCATCGTCGGGATGAACATTTCCGAAGTGCGCGGGCATGGACGACAAGGCGGCATTGTGTTAGAAGGGCGCGCCGGCACGTATCAGATTGATATGTTGCCGCGCATCCAATTCAACATCGTCCTCAGCGATCACAATGTCGAGAAAACCGTCGAGACCATTTGCAAAGCGGCTGGGTCGGGCAGACCCGGCGATGGGTTGATCTTTATCTATCCGGTGGAAGATGTGATTCGCATTCGCACCGGCGAACGCGGGCACGATGCGCTCACGTATCCCGATGACATTGACGCGCGACGCGAGGCGACGACGCAACACCAATCATAATCGCTCGCCGGTTACCAAGATTGTAACCGCGTGAGCCACTCACGACCGTATAATCAAATACCCCAGGTGCGTGAACACCTGAGTGGAGCCATGAAGCTCTCGGAGCAAGACCGCGGTCTTGTCCCGAGGGCTTGTTGTTTTCAAAAAACAGATCTACTCAGCCCATCCTTGCGAAGGATGGTTGCTAACTTTCGCAAGGTTGAGCAGGCATCAAAAATAGTTGAGATGAAATCATGTTCATCGCTTTACCCATATTTGTGCTTGCCTATATCGCGATTGCCAGTGAGAAATTTCCACGGCACTGGGTTGCCTTGACCGGGGGCGGCGTTCTGGTTGTGTCCGGCGTGCTTAGTCCCGTCGAGGCATTATCGTACATGAACTGGGAGACCCTGGGTTTGCTGTCGGGTATGTTTGTGCTCGTGTCTATTTTGCACGAAGCCGGTTTTTTTTCTTGGTTGGCGATGACGGCGGTGCGCCGAGTAAATTACAAGCCAGCGTCGCTCTTTATCGTGCTGATTGTTCTCGCGGCATTCTTGGCGATGTTCATGGATAGTATCACTGTGATGCTGTTTCTCTCGGCGCTCACTCTGCAACTTTGTCGCTTGCTCAAGCTTGACCCGGTGCCGCTAATCATCGCCGAAGTATGCGCGGCGAACACGGGCGGCGCGGCAACCCTGGTCGGCGATCCGCCGAATGTGATCCTGGGAACAGAACTGGGTTTTAACTTTGGCGATTTCGCGGCGCATACCGGTCCTATCTCCGCTGCCGCCGCGTTCGTACTGTTGGTGATTTTCTATCTGATCAATCGCAGGACGCTTAAAGACGCGCATGTCGCACTGACGGAAGAGACGGTGCGTGAGATCGAAGAACTGCACAGTGAACCCGTCCACGCGCATCTAACGCGTGTCGGGATCGTGAGTTTTCTGATGGCGGTGGGAATGTTGATCTTCCATTTGCCTTTGTCGGCGGTGACGGGATTGCCGATTACGTCGGCGGTTGCCGCGCTGGTCCCAGCCGGGTTGGCGCTGATCGCTTTGCGACCAGGGCATCGCAAGACCGTAATTCTCAAAGTGGATGGCGAAAGCATCTTGTTCTTTGCCGGGTTATTTGTGCTGATCGGCGGATTGGAAAAAGTCCAGTTGTTTGAGCGATTAGCAGATTCGTTGTCGTCGGTGGCTTTATCGAATCCTTCCGCTTTTATCATGGCGTTGCATTGGGGACCCGGATTGGTGAGTGGAATCGTGGACAATGTGCCGCTCGCCCTGGCGATGAGTTATGTGCTTCGAGACCTGTCGCAAACACCTGGGATGCCTGCCCTGGCATTGATGGTCTGGTCGTTGGCGCTGGGGATTGACATGGGCGGAAACCTGACTCCCATCGGCGCGTCGGCGAATGTCGTGGCGTATTCGTTCATGGAGCGGAATCACGGACCCATCGGTTGGAAACGTTGGATCTGGATTGCCGTGCCGCCTACCTTGATCGCGATGATTCTCGCATCGGCATTGGTGATGCTGAAAGGGCATGTGGGGTGGTATTGATCGTTCAACCAATCGAATGACATCTTGATCTTCGTCGCAGCGCGCGCTGGGCATAGCGGCCGCAGTCCTGGGTGAACCGCGAGGCGGATCGAGTTCAGAAAAAAATCTATAAGGAGAAGAAGAAATGAAATCCATGAATTTGGTGCGCGTTGCCATAATCGTATTATTCGCCGCGCTGTTGCTCGGCACGGCGGGTGTCGCTTCGGCTCAGGGTCCCGAACCGGCAAACCCAAAGCTCGACGACGCCATTGTCAGTGTGAATGTGTTGTGGGTGCTCGTCGCCGGTTTTCTCGTATTCTTTATGCAAGCCGGGTTTGCGCTCGTCGAGACTGGCTTTACCCGCAACAAGAACGTCGCACACACGATGATGATGAACATGATGGTGTTTTGCATCGGCGCGGTCGGGTACTGGTTGACTGGCTTTGCCTTTCAGTTCGGCGGCGTGAACTTTACTTACCCCACGATCAATGGTCTCGATGCCTGGGCTTTCTCGCCGGTCACTCTGGGCGATTGGACGGGTGTGCTCGATCAACCATTGCTCATCGGCGGTTCGGGCGTCCTGGGTCTTTCTGGCTTTATGCTGGGTGGGCTGGGCGCGAATTTCGGCGTGTTGGCGTTCTTTCTGTTCCAGATGGTGTTCATGGATACTGCCGCGACGATTCCCACCGGTTCGCTGGCGGAACGATTCAAGTTCGTCGGCTTTGCGTTGATGGGCTTGTGGGTCAGCATGATCATCTACCCGTTGGTCGGCAACTGGGTGTGGGGCGGCGGTTGGCTCGCGAACCTGGGTCGCACGATGGGCTGGGGTAATGGCGCGGTGGACTTTGCCGGTTCCGGTGTTGTGCACATGATCGGCGGCTCGGTCGCGTTGGCGGGCGCAATCGTCATCGGTCCGCGTATCGGTAAATTCAACAAGGACGGTTCTGCCAATGCCATCCCCGGTCACAGCATTTCGTTGGGCATCTTGGGTACCATCATCCTGTTCTTTGGATGGTTCGGTTTCAATCCTGGGTCGGCGCTGGGCTTTGTCGGCGGATTCCGCAACTTGGCGGTCAACGCCGCGATCAATACGTTGATGGCTGGCGCGGCGGGTGGTTGCGCGGCGATGCTCTACATGTGGGTCGTTGGTCCAACCAAAAAACCGGATCCGTCCATGTCGGTCAACGGCATCCTTGCCGGTTTGGTGGCGATCACCGCGCCGTGCGCGTTCGTGGATAGTACGGGTGCGGTCATCATCGGACTCGTCGCCGGCGTGTGGGTGTGTGTCGCCGCGACCGTGCTAGAGAAAGCCAAGATTGACGATCCCGTTGGCGCGATCCCGGTGCACTTTGCGAATGGTGTGTGGGGCGTGTTGGCGGTCGGCATCTTTGCGAATGGCAATCCGGATTCGGCGGCGTGGAACGGCGTCGCGACGCCGGTGACTGGGTTGCTGTACGGTGGCTCGTCCCAGATTCTCGCGCAAGGCGCGGAAGTCGTAGCGATTGCCGTGACCGTGATCGGCGGATCCTACGTGTTCTTCCAGGTCTTGTCCGCGTTCAAACTGTTGCGCGTATCGCGCGAGGTCGAGTTGGCAGGATTGGACTTGCCGGAAATGGGCGTGCTCGGTTATCCCAAGGATTGGGAGCCGGTGCCCGAAGTCATCAAGTCCGGATCTCCCGCGCGCGTGCCCTCCGGCGCAACCGCGAGCGCCACCGAGTAGTTCAAGCGACATTGCGATGTAAGACCTGTCAGGTATTCGCGACGCGAACCTGACAGGTCTTGCGCGCAACTCCGCCTCTTCCTTATAACAATGGGATGTTTTGAAACTGAACAGTTACGAAATTTCTATGAAACTGGGATTGTGATGGAACAAGGATGTCACCACCTGCGCTGATCTATCTGGCGATGGGAGTTTTGATCGCGTACATTCATTTGGAAGGGACCAATACCAAACGATTAAATTGGTTGGAATGGTTGCAATTCCTGGTCAATGCGTTGCGAATCGTTCTCCTGTGGCCCCTCGTCTTGTTCATCGAAAAGTTAGAAAAATGGCTCAAGCCTCCTCAATGAAAACGGATGCTGCCGATTCCCGGAGCGGACATGGGTACTCAGCCAAGCGTTAAGAAAACCCTGGGACTGACCGGCGTCACAGTGAACGCGATGGCGTTGATGGCGCCGGGCGCGTTCTTGTGGTTAACCTTGCAATTGCAAGCCGCGAGCACGGACGCGAACGGCATTAGCACAGCGCGGGATATGTGGGCGGGCGTGGTGATGGCATTGCTGGTTGCGTTTTTGACCGCGCTCGCTTTTTCCGAATTGGCGTATCGTTACCCGGATGCCGGGAGTCGCAGTGCGTACCACTTTGCCCAACGCGTGTTTATGGATCGCGCCGATTCGAAACATCATCGCTGGGCGCGCCCGGTGAAATTCATTACCGGCTGGGCGGCGCACCTGTTTTACTGGGTCTATCCCGGCGTGATGGTCGCGTTCATGGCGAATTTGGCGAATTATATCGCCGAGCAATTCGGCTATCATCCCACCATTTGGGGTCAAGTGTTGCTGGCGTGCGCCTTTGCCGCGTTCGTCGGATTTCTCGCGTTGCGCGGCATCACCGGTTCGACCACATCGTCCATCGTGCTCAACGCGATTCAAATTACGATGCTCGTCGTTTTTGCCGTGCTTGCCATTCTCTTTCGTCTTTACAATCCGTCGAATCTCGCGCCGAGTGAGTGGTATCACCCCTCGGTTGCCTCGATCGTTCTGCCGCACGAATGGAGCGGGATGCTGTTTCAGGCATCCATCGCGATTCTGATTCTCGTCGGTTTTGAATCCACCACAGTATTGGGCGCGGTCGCCACGAATCCCAAACGCGATGTCCCGCGCGGCGCGATTCTCGCGTTGCTCATCCAAGGTCTGCTCGTTTACCTGGTGGAATACTTTGCGGTAAGCGTCATCCAAAATGACCGATTGAAAGTGGGCGCGCTCACCGGCATCGCCGCGTCTGCGGCGTCGCGCGCGCCGATGGGCGACCTGGCAATCCAAATCGGCGATCCGCTTTTGGGCGGCAATGGATTCGTCGTCATGCTGACGATTGCCGCAACGGTTGCGCTCGCGCTGCTCGCCGCGACATTGACGGCGATGAACACCGGCGTGCGAATCAGTTTCGCCATGTCGCAAGATGAGGAGATGCCGGACATTATGGGTTTGTTGCACGCGCAGTATGCGACGCCCTATGTCGCCGTGGTTCTCCTTACGATCACTTCGGCGCTTATTGGTTCGCTGGGTGTGGTCGGCGGCGTCGTCGCGCTGACCGGCATCACGCTCGCTTCGAACCTGGGAACGTTCGTCCTGTACGCGCTTATCTGCGGACTGGCAGTGGTCGCGTTTGTGGGCAATCATGAATTCAATTGGTTGCGACATGTTATCTTGCCTATATTCGGATTGATCGCCAATCTAGGCATGGTGCTGGTGATTTGTATTGTTGGAACAACATCGAGTGGAGTAACCGCGCAAGCCACGTACCTCGCCCTGGGAATTGCGGCGGCGTGGTTGGCGTTAGGTGTGGTCTATGTAGTCGTGATGAAAATGCGTCGCGAACGCACGCTCGTTTCGCCGACACATCACATCACAACCGAGAAATAGGACGCCCTTATTTCTCGGTTCGTCCCCCTGTTGGCGTTCTGTGAATCTTTAGAGGGGGAGAAGAGCAGAACGCAACAGGGGTAATCTTGTTTCGAGTAATTCCTTTGTCAATTTCGTTTGATGAACGGAAGAGAATCCAGGTTTCTCCAAAAAACCTGGATTCAGACAAAGGCATCGTTTGAGGTGATCCGATTTGAAACCGATTTTACCCGAGTTCGATTCCAGCGGACTAAGCCATATCGGTCCCGTGCGCGAGGATAATCAAGACGCGATTCAATTGCCCAACGGGCATCTGACTGCGGAGCGGGGATGGTTGTTCGGCGTGGCGGATGGCATGGGCGGATACGCGCACGGTGACATGGCGAGTACGCTCGCGCTCGAAAAACTATTCGAGGCGTTTTATGGCGAACGCGCGTTGCCCGTGGAACGCGCGTTGCGACGCGGCATCGAATCGGCAAACCTGGGAGTCTACAAGCAAGCGCAACGCCTGGGCGCGGGGCGCATGGGCACGACGTTGACCGCCGCGGGAGTCGTCGGCAATCAACTTTATCTCGCGCACGTGGGCGATAGCCGCGCGTACCTGATTCGCGATGGTCGCGCGACGTGCTTGACGGAGGATCATACGACGGTCGGCGAACTCGTGCGGATGAAAGTGTTGTCGGCGGACAAGGTTCGCACGCACGCGCAACGTTCGATTCTGACGAAGGGGATTGGCTTGACCTTGTTCGTCCAACCGGACATTACGCAACACACCTTGCGCGAAGGCGACCGGGTCGTGTTGTGCAGCGATGGCGTGTGGTCGGTGATTCAAGATGACGAGTTTGCGGAACTCACTGCACAGACGAATCGCGCGCAAGAGTTGAGTCTACGTTTGATCAATCTCGCGCTCGAACGGCAGACCGACGACAATTGTTCGGCGATCACCATTCACATTCAACGCTTGTCTCCCTCGCCTGCCGGCAACAGTTCATCGCGCAAAGGATTGTCGTTGCGCGAGTGGATTTCGCGGCACGTCGCGATGTTCTTTCACTCCCGATTGACCCTAGAAGTTTGACGATGCAGATAATTCAGTCATTGATTTATTTTGCCATTGCCGGTTTGTGCGAAATTGGCGGCGGTTATTTGGTGTGGCTCTGGTTGCGCGAAGGGAAAAGTATGTGGCTGGGTCTTTTGGGCGGCGGTGTGTTGTTCGTGTACGGCGTCATCCCGACTTTTCAACCCGCGAACTTTGGGCGCGTCTATGCCGCCTATGGCGGTGTCTTTGTCGCGCTCTCGATTGTGTGGGGCTGGGTCGTGGACAAGAATCTGCCCGACCGCTTCGACTTGATCGGCGGGCTGGTCGCGTTGATTGGCGTTATCATTATCATGTACACGCCGCGCAGTTGATTCTATCCTTGCGACGGTCATCAACGATGTTGCCAAGACATCGCGCGACCATGTCGGATTCGATTCCCCGAGAATTGCGCCGGCAAACCTCCGCATGGTTGAACCTTCACCCCAAAATCCAAAATACGCGAGGGCTTGTAATGAAGCCGATGATTCGTCTTGCTACTGAAGCAGATGCGGAACAAATTCAAGCGATTTACGCGCCGTTCGTTCAGCAGACCGCCATTTCGTTTGAACTCGAACCACCTACAGTGGATGAGATGCGCGCGCGCATCTCGAAAACGCTTGTGCAATTTCCGTGGCTGGTCTGTGTCTCTGAGCGAAAAATCCTGGGTTACGCGTACGCCAGTTCACATCGCACGCGCGCCGCGTACCAATGGGCGGTGGATGTCTCGGCGTACGTTGCTCCGTCCTCCCAGCGCGCTGGAATCGGCAAGGCGCTCTACACAGTTTTAATGCAGATTATTCGATTGCAAGGATTTTATATCGCGTACGCGGGAATCGCTCTGCCCAACCCTGCCAGCGTTGGCTTGCACGAAGCGTTAGGATTTGCGCCGATTGGCGTCTTTCGCGCGGTCGGTTATAAACTGGGCGCGTGGCATGATGTAGGATGGTGGCAATGTGATCTGTGTTCACGAGCGGTTGAGCCGGCGTTGCCCGTGTCGCTTGAGCAAGTAATCCAACTCCCAGAATGGACTAGCATCCTGGCGAGCGGTTTGCCCTAGATTCATCAAGCGTTTTGATCAAATTCAATGGGCGCATCCCAGGTAGGGGCGAAGCATTTGCCACGATATGATTCTTTGGCAAGTTGGTTTCCATTTGAAAAGCGACCGTCCAAGCCGGGAGTTTGATGCAAATGCTTCGCCTCTACTCAATGTAAAATGCGCCCGATTCAATCAGCGGTTAGCCATCCATGAATAGCTATGCTATAATGCCCGCCGACATGCTACAGATTGGCGACCAGTTCGACAACTATCAAATCCAAGCCCACCTTGCCCAGGGCGGGATGAGCGACATTTATCGCGCGTTCGATGTGGTGAATCGTTGCGAGGTCGCGCTTAAGGTCCCAGATGCGAGCATCATGGGCGATCCCGCGCAGTTCGAACGATTCCAACGCGAGCTGGAAGTGATGCAGACGTTGCATCACCCGGCGATTTTGCGCGGGCTGGGTTCCGGCAAACACCACCGGATTCCGTACCTCGTCACCGAATTTGTGCAAGGGCAATCATTGCGCGAATTGATCGAAACTTCCGCGCCGATGTCGCCCGCTCAAGCGATCCCTATCGCGCGCAAGATCGCGGATGGCATGGCGCATTGCCACGCGAACGGCGTCATCCATCGCGATCTCAAACCGGAAAATATTTTGATCGCCGCCGAAGATCAACCGGTGATTATGGATTTCGGTCTGGCGTTGACCAGGGGCGCGCATCGCGTCACGTACTCGAACTTGAGCGCGACGATGGGCACGCCCGATTACATGGCGCCCGAACAAGTCGAAGGCAAGCGCGGCGACGCGCGCACCGACGTGTATGCGCTAGGCACAATCTTGTACGAGATGCTCGCTGGTAAAACGCCTTTCACCGGCGACAACAACCTAGCCGTAATGGCGCTGCACCTCAACGGCATCGCGCCGCGTTTGGATCGCGAACGCGCGGACATTTCTCCTCAAATCGCCTCCGTGGTCGCGCGCGCATTGCAACACAATCCCGACGAGCGGTACGCGGATATGCGCGCGTTCATGGACGCGCTTGATCATCCGGAAACGGCGGATTTGTCTTTGCTTGATAAAGCCGGCGCCCCGCAGAAAAGTGCGCTCTGGCGTTCGCAAGCGGTTCAAGCCATCGGCATTAGTATTCTCGTGATGGTCGCGATAGTTATGCTCGCGTTTGCGCTTCAGGCTCTCCGCTAAAAATAGGATCCAGGCTTCTCAAAGAAACCTGGATTCTCGAAAAGGAATTGCCGGGTGCAAGACATTTATATACGCGAAGCAACAGAGGAAGATATCCCAGGTCTAGTGACCGTCATTCACGCGGCGTTCGAGGAATATCGCGGATTCTTGGATCCGCCATCCGGCGCGCACGACGAGACGATTGAGACGGTTCAGCGCAAGTTGATGAGCGCGCGTGCAGGTGTGGCGCTGGTCAATCAGCAAATCGTTGGCTGTGTGATTTGTGAACCGAGAGCGGATCACCTTTACCTGGGTCGTCTCGCGGTGTTGCCGTCGCATCGGCGGTACGGAATCGGACAAATGCTGATTGCCTGGGTCGAGGCGCACGCGCGTGATCTGGGATATGCGCGAGTGCGTCTCGCGGTGCGACTCGCCTTGCAAGACAACCTCACCTATTTTCAATATCTGGGTTATCGTGTCCTCGATCATGCCAATCACCCAGGATATAGTCAACCGACTTTTGCGAATCTAGAGAAAGACCTCGGACAATACCATGCCTGATTCATCCGACATCTTTGCGCGCGTGGAAGAGAATCACATCAAGTACATTGATTTGCAATTCACCGATGTGGTCGGCGTCGTCAAGAATGTGACGATTCCCGCGCAAGAATTATCCGATGCGCTGACGAACGGAATTTGGTTCGACGGTTCTTCGATTGAAGGATTTGCGCGCGTCGCCGAAAGCGATATGCACCTGCGCCCCGATGTGTCCACGTTCGCGATTCTCCCTTGGTTGAGCGGCGACGAAGCGACCGCGCGTTTGATCTGTGATGTGTTCACGCCGGATGGACAACCGTTCGCCGGCGATCCGCGCGCGGTGCTCAAGCGCGCCATCGTCCAAGCCGAGCAGATGGGTTTCATTTATCACACCGGACCCGAACTCGAATTCTTTTTGCTCAAGCCGCATCCCGACGGCAGTTTGATTCCGCCGATTCCACACGACAGCGCGAGCTATTTCGATGCGCCGTCGGATATGGCGGCGGGTTTGCGTCGGCAGATGACCGCGAACCTGGCGGCGTTTGGCATCCAGGTCGAAGCGATGCACCACGAAGTCGCCATCGGTCAACACGAAATTGATTTTCGTTACTCGGACGCGTTGACGACGGCGGATAACGCGGTGACGTTTCGCTTGGTGCTCAAGATCATCGCGCAGTTGAATGGATTGTACGGCACGTTCATGCCCAAGTTGTTGCGCGGGTCAGCCGGCAATGGAATGCATGTCCATCAAAGTTTGACGTATGCCGCGAACGGCAGAAACGCGTTCGCGGATGAGGGCGATCCGCACGGTCTATCGAAAATCGCCAAGCAATTTATCGCGGGGCAACTCGCGCATGCGCGCGGGATGTGCGCGGTGCTCGCGCCGCTCGTCAATTCGTACAAGCGATTGGTCGCGGGGTACGAAGCGCCGGTGTTCATCAGTTGGGCGCGCATCAATCGTTCCGCGCTCATTCGCGTGCCGCGCGCCTCGACAACCGAATCCACGCGGCTCGAATTGCGTTGCCCCGATCCAAGTTGCAATCCGTACCTCGCGTTCGCGGTCATGCTCGCCGCCGGACTTGATGGCATTCGCCGCCAACTGACCGTGCCCGAAGCGACGGAAGAAAATCTGTATCACCTCGATACTGATCGTCGTTCCAAATTGAGCATTTTGCCGGAATCGTTGAATCGTGCGCTCGATGCGTTGGAAGAAGACGCCGTTGTGTGCAATGCGCTCGGCGCGCACCTCTGTGATCGTTTTGTCAGCGCCAAGCGGCTAGAATGGCAAGACTATCGTCTCGAAGTGAGCGCGTGGGAATTAGAAAAGTACTTGCCGAACTATTGAGACTGGAGCATTGCTCCCGCGATTTTGGAATTTACCGCAGAGACGCGGAGAGCGCGGAGAAATTCATTTTGAAAAACTCGGCGTTCTCAGCGTGCTCCGCGTCTCTGCGGTAAAAATTTCACGGGTAGTCGGTCGCGATACTACACTGCCGAACTATTAGCGGCTTGACACCCGTACTCGAATCCGCTATACTTGCGCCAACAAACGCGATGATGGAAACGAGTACGTGAGTGAATCGCCTAGCGAGTTCGGGATAGTGCAAGCCGAGCGCGTGAACCTCGCCGAAAATCCTTCCGGAGCGGCACTGCCAAAGCGCGAGCGAGTAGACAGTGACGGAGTCGTCATCCGTTACACAAGACGCGAAGATGGTGGTCTTCGATAAAGTGAGTTTGTTAGTTGCATAGTTTGATGATTGATTAGTTGGACGCCAACTAACGCACGATTGGACTATCGCACTATCGAACTAAAAAGGGTGGTACCGCGAAACGCAAGCGTCTCGTCCCTTGGGGGGGCGGGACGTTTTTTGATTTTCGATTGCCGATTTCTGATTTTCGATTTGGTTAACGCGAGAATCGCAAATCGAAAATCAAAAATCGAAAATCCAAAATGAGGTTGAGATGACCGATTTGCTTTGCCAATCCGATGCGTACTTGAAAGAGTTTGAAGCGACTGTAACCGCTATCAATGGCGACCAGGTCACGCTTGATCGCACTGCGTTTTATCCGCGCGGCGGCGGTCAGCCGAGCGATCAAGGCGAACTAGTTGTCGCGGGCGAAACATACCGCGTGCTCGAAGTGAAAAAGCAAGCCGGCGAAGTGTGGCACAAGGTGGATCGCGCGGCGACGTTCACGGTCGGCGCGAGCGCGCACGGCGCGATTGACTGGGATCGTCGCTACAAGTTGATGCGGACGCACACGGCGTTGCATATTTTGTGCGGAATGATGTGGCGCGATTACGGCGTCAGTGTGACGGGCGGCGATATGGAGCCGCTCGCGGCGCGAATGGATTTCGAGCTGGAGCGAATGAGCGCGGACTTCGCGCACGATGTCGAAGCAAAAGTGAACGCGGAAGTCACGGCGGCGCGCGACATTCGTGTCAAGATTTTGCCGCGCGAGGTAGCGTTTCAAATTCCGGATTTGATTCGCACGAAAATCAACTTGCTTCCGCCGGATATTCAAGAGGTTCGCACCGTCGAAATCGTCGGACTCGATTTGCAAGCGGACGGCGGCACGCACGTTGCGAACACGCGCGAGGTCGGGCGCGTCAAGGTGGTGGGACACGAGAGCAAGGGCAAGATCAACAAGCGGCTGAGAATTGCGGTGGAGGGAGGGGAAGTGGTAATTGGTAAATAGAGATTGGAACGTGATGCGTAATGCGTGATGCGTAAATCCCAAATCGAAAATCGCAAATCAAAAATCGAAAATGGCATACAAATTCTGTTCCAACTGCGGAAACCACTTACCATTTACCAATTACCCTTTCGCGCCGCAAACCTGTACCGAATGTGGACGCACCCAGTATCACAACTCGAAACCGTGCGCGGGCGGGTTGATCGTGCGCGATGGTTGTGTGTTGTTGGTGAAGCGCGCGGTCGAGCCGTTCAAGGATTACTGGGATTTGCCCGGCGGATTTCTCGAAGCGGGCGAGCATCCGCGCGATGGAATGTTCCGCGAGGTGCGCGAGGAAACTGGGTTAGAAGTGCGCGTGCGCGAATTGCTTGGCGTCTACGTGGATCGCTATGACAACAATGGCGACGAGATTTTCACGCTGAACCACTATTACATCGTCGAGCCGATTGGCGGCGCGTTGCGTGCGGCAGATGATGTGAACGCGTTCGCGTGGTTTGCACTCGATGCGTTGCCGGACGCGATTGCGTTTGAACACGCGCCCGTGGTGTTGCGCGATTTGCAGGAGAGGATGAAGCGGGGTTTCTGATTTTCGAATGCCGATTTGCGATTTGATGCGACGCGGACGAACGCGGATAAACGCGGATAAAAAGCAACTACCACGCGCGCAACAACGTCGAAACGGCAATGTCTTCATCAACATTTTCCCAGTGAATGCCGATGCCTTTGGCAATCAAACGCCAATTCTTGCGTTGCTTGGGCGTGGCATCGCGCAAACGCGGAAACCATTCGAGCGGCACGGATACTTGGCGACCGTCGGAGAGATTCACGGTTAGCGTATCGTCGGTGCAGTGAACGTTGAGAGCCAGGGTTGTCGTTGGGCTGAGGATTTTCTGATTCAAGTTAGGCATGAGTGGGAGTACGCTTTGCCTTGATGAGTTTCTCCGCTTTCTCATTCACCAAGCGCGCGTGTTCGCGAAAGAACGCCAATTGTTCGGCGGGCGACATATCTTTTATCTGTTCGTAAATTTTATCGCGAATTTGGCGCGTCATTTCGACGGCTTTGATATTCTGGTTTTCCATATCACGCCGCAACCGTTTCAAACGCGACTTGGAAATGCGCGGGCTTGGGAAGAAGGTAATTCAATTTTTCAAATCCGATGACCTGACCGGAGATGTCTTTCATCAGAATTACTTCGTCGCCGGTTTCTTCGCAAATGTATTCGGCTTGAGGATCGCCAAACCAAACGGTGAGTGTATTACCAACTTGATCGTAGTAAACTTTTACTTGTGCCATATTTGCCTGCCTTCCTTGATTGCATCGGTCGGATAAGTCGTAATCAAGAATCCATCACCGTCGAGACGTTTGGCGACGGCGCAGACCCAACGTCCGATACGTTCAGGTTTGTAGAATAAATGCACGGTTGGATCATTCTTGCTCAATCGAATCTCACTTGGGTTTCGTAGTGTCTCTTGCACATCGCTCTCGCGCCCTTTCATTGCTGGGTGCTTGATGGTAACAATCAGTTCCCAGTATTCGCGCGTAACGCGGACACGAAAGCCAAGCGGGGTCATAACTTCAAAGAGCAATTCGCTTGCGGGTGTGTCTTCATTCATAGCAAGATTATAGCACAGTTTGGCGCGATGCGGGAAACGGAATTTTTGATTTTCGATTGCCGATTGAGAGGAATTGGTAGAATATGGTTTCGATGCAATTTGAAATACTGCAACTGTTTGGAACCCTTGAAAGCTTCCTGGTCAACATGGAATATTTGATACAAGTTCAGGAAGAGTCAGCGATTGATCAAATTCGATCTGATCACTTCGATGAGATGGAGAAGGAAATTGACGCGGCGATTGATCAAATTCGATTGGAGAAAGGACCTGCCTTCGAGACTGGCCAGGAGGAAATCCGCTCTGTGATCGCTCGTATTCGATCGGAGAAAGAAAATGCCAATCCCGAGATGGTAGAGGAAATCGACTCAGTGAAGGAGATTTATGAGAACTATTTTCCTCATTTTCTTCGCTATTCTCTGATTGTGACAATTGTTATGATTTTGGAGACACAGATGATAAGATTGTGTGACAAAATCAAACTTGATCGTGGATTATCAATGCGATCGAAGGATCTGAAAGGTGATACACTGAATCAGTGTAAAAGGTATCTTGAGGATGTTGCAAATCTGTCGTTGGAGCAATCATTGTGGGATCACATTGTTGACCTTTCTAAGGTGAGGAATTGCATTGTTCATGCGATGGGAGATATTGAATTATCGAATGATAGAAATCATTTGCGTGAACTGGTTCGAAGAAACCAGGGACTCAGAATCGGGGACACCGTCTTCTCAGGTCTTGAGAAAAATATACTCGACCTTTCTCCGGAATACTGTAGGCGATCAATTCAAAACGTGCTGACGCTATTTGACAATATTTTTAAGGCAGCGGGTTATAAAGATTTAATATCCTCGCAACAAGAATGATAGGGAATAGCAATTCCTAATTCGCAAATCGCAAATCCTAAATCTGCAATCCGCAATCATATAATTCATATCGGAGGCACTATGCCATTCAAACCTGTATCATCTAAAACCAACTTTCCCGAACTCGAGCGCGACATCTTGCGCTGGTGGAAGGAGACCGACGCGTTCAACAAATTGCGCCAGTTGCGCGCGGGCAGTAAAACCTGGTCGTTCGTGGATGGTCCCATCACCGCGAACAACCCGATGGGCGTTCACCACGCGTGGGGTCGCACGTACAAAGATATTTTCCAGCGCTACAAAGCGATGCAAGGATTCGACGAACGCTGGCAGAATGGTTTCGATTGCCAGGGACTCTGGGTTGAGGTCAATGTCGAAAAAGACCTGGGATTCAAATCGAAACGCGACATCGAAGCGTACGGACTCGCGCCGTTCGTAATTATTTGCAAGCAACGTGTGCTCAACTATTCGGCGGTGCAAACCGAACAATCCATCCGCCTTGGTTACTGGATGGATTGGAACGATACCGACACGTTGCGAATGTTGAGCGAGAAACTCGGCGAGAACCCGAATCAAACACTCACCGTGCAAGGTCCGAATGGTCCAGTCACCGGCACAGTCGAACAACTCGTTGGACAACTCGGTCTGCCGCAACTTGGCGGATCGTATTTCACGTTCAGCGACGAGAACAATTATCAGATTTGGGGATTCATCAAAAGGTGCGCGGACAACGGCTGGCTTTACAAAGGCACGGACGTGATGCCCTGGTGCGCGCGTTGCGGCACCGGCGTCAGCGAGCACGAAATCAGCACCGAAGATTATCCCGACCTCACGCATCCCAGCATTACCGCGCGCTTGCCACTACGCGGACGTGCGAACGAATATCTGCTCGTGTGGACGACGACGCCGTGGACGCTCACGTCCAACGTCGCGGTCGCGGTCGGACCCGAACTCACGTACTTGAAAGTGAAGCAAGGTGATGCGGTGTACTATTTGTCCGAAGGCACGGTCAAGATGTTGACAGGGCAATACCAGGTGCTCGGCAAGTTGAAAGGTACCGAACTCGAAGGATGGACGTACGATGGTCCATTCGACGAACTGCCCGCGCAACAGCAAAAGGGCGGATTTGTCCCAATCGAATTAAAGAATCACATCACGCGCCCGGCGATGAATGCCGCGCAAGCGCATCGTGTTATTTTGTGGAAAGATGTCGGCGATGCGGAAGGCACGGGGCTCGTTCACATCGCCCCAGGTTGTGGCGCAGAAGACTTTCGACTTGGCAAGGAATTCGGTTTGCCGGTCGTCGCGCCGATTGACGAGAATGGTACGTTCATCGAAAACTTTGGCGCGTTCAGCGGGATGAGCGCGTTCGATGTCGCGCCGCGTGTCGTCGAATCGTTGACGCAAAAAGGTTTGCTCTATCGCGCCGACGATTACACGCACCGCTATCCGACGTGCTGGCGCTGCAAAACTGAATTGCTGTTCCGCCTCGTGGATGAGTGGTTCATCAGCATGGGCGAAACTTATAACAAGCCGCGCGATCAAATCACGCCCGCAGAAAAAGCCCGCTCACTACGTTATCAAATCATGGATGTCGTGGATCAAATCAAGTGGGTCCCGCAATTCGGTCACGACCGCGAGATGGACTGGTTGCGCTTGATGCACGATTGGATGATCTCGAAGAAACGTTACTGGGGTCTCGCGCTGCCGATCTGGGAATGTACAGAGTGCGGACATGCGAACGTGCTCGGCAGTCGCGATGAGTTGCAGGAACGCGCGGTCGAGGGCTGGGACAAGTTCGATGGACACACGCCGCATCGTCCCTTCATTGACGAAGTGAAAATCAAATGCGACAAGTGCGGCGGCAAAACATCGCGCATCAAAGATGTCGGCAATCCCTGGCTTGATGCCGGCATCGTCACGATGTCCACGATGGGCTATCGCACCGATCGCGCGTACTGGGAGAAATGGTACCCCGCCGATTTCATCACCGAATCATTCCCAGGTCAGTTCCGCAACTGGTTCTATTCCGTTCTCGCGATGGGCACCGCGATGACCGGGCAGCCACCATTCAAAGCATTGATGGGATACGGCACGCTCTTTGCCGAAGACGGTCGTCCGATGCACAAGTCGGCTGGGAACATGATCGAGTTCAACGACGCGGCGGATGAGATCGGCGCGGACGTGATGCGCTGGATGTTCTCGCGCACGCGTTATGAATCGAACATGCTGTTCGGTTATCACGTCGCGGACGAAACGCGGCGCATGTTTTTGCTACCATTGTGGAATGTGTATTCGTTCTTTGTGACGTACGCGAATTTGGATAAATGGGAACCGAAGGGAATAGCGGGAAGAGAGGGAAATGAAGGAAATTCCCTCATTTCCCCTAGTTCCCTAGACAGGTGGATTCTTGCTCGGCTACAAGCGTTGATCGCCGAAATGACTTCCGCACTCGACGAGTACGATTCGCCGACTGCCGCGCGTGCGGTCGAGCCGTTCATTGACGATTTGAGCAATTGGTACTTGCGCCGCTCACGCCGTCGTTTTTGGAAATCGGAAGATGATGGCGACAAGCGCGCGGCGTATGCGACATTGTACGAAGTGCTTGTCACGCTGACGAAATTGCTCGCGCCGTTTGTGCCGTTCGTCGCCGAATCCATGTACCAAAATCTTGTGCGCTCTGCGAACGCGGACGTACCGGAATCGGTGCATCACACGAGCTGGCCGCAAGTAAACGATACGAAACTCGACAAGCAATTGTTGAGTGATATGGCAATCGCGCGTCAAGTGGTGAACCTGGGTCACTCGATTCGCGCGAGCAAGAGCATCAAGATTCGCCAGCCGCTCGCGCGCGCGATTGTCGTCGCCGACGCGGCGCAACGCGAAGGGCTAACGCATCTGCGCGAACTCGCGGCGGACGAACTAAATGTGCACGCGGTCGAGTTTGCCGCGCGTGAAGAAGAACTCGTCACGTATCAACTGCGTCCGAATTTTGCGACGCTTCAAGAAAAAGTGAAACAATTACTGCCCGAACCGGAAACGGATGACAAGCAAATCAAAAAAGACGCGCGCGAAAAACGCAAAGCATTGATGGGTGGTTTACAAACCGCGCTTGCCGCGCAAGATGCGAGTCAGGTCGCGACGATAGTACGTGCCGGCAAATCATTCGCGCTCAATGTCAACGGACTCGCCTTCGAAATCGCGCCAGCGGATGTTCTCGTGACGCCGCAACCGAAACCTGGGTTCGCGGTGCAATCCGAAGACACGCTCGTCGTTGCGCTCGACACGCACATCACACCCGAACTGCGCGCCGAAGGGCTCGCGCGCGAGTTTGTGCGGCGCGTGCAAGACCTGCGCAAGAGCGCGGAATTCGATATCGCGGATCACATTCGCGTTTTCTACACCGCCACCCCGCCACTCGCGCACGCGATTGAAACGTGGCGCGCGTACATTGCCGGCGAAACGCTCGCGGATGAACTGCGCGCCGGTGAAGCGCCCTCCGGCGCGACGGTCGTTGACGATGCGTTTGATGGCGAGAAGGTGAGCATCGGGATTTTGAAAAAATAGTCGCTGAGAGTAAACCCCCACTCCACTCCCTCCCCCGTTCGCTCCAAGAGCGAACGCGGGAGGGAGTGGATTTGCGCAGAACACTAAACGCGTTTAGAATAACGGCAAGCGGTGAATCACTCTGCCGCTGGGGAGGTTGCGATGCCGAAGAAAGAGGAATCGTACAAATCAGTGCGCCGCACGATTGCCGGTCACGTGGCAGTTGTGGCGCGCAAAGCAAAGAAATCGGCGAAGACCGTCCTGGTATCCGAGACGCCATTGCCCCCGCCAGTCGAGATCGAACCGCGCCCGCTCGAAAGTCCAATGGTGCGCGCGCTCAAACGCGAACGCGCGCGGTTGTTGCACGATCTCAAACACCAAACCTTGCTCGCGCAAGACCGCCCCGCGACTGGTAATCACATGGCGGACGATGCCAGCGAAGTCGAAGCGCAAACCAAGGCGCTCGCCTTGCGCCGCCATTTGGAGGGAATGTTGCAAGAGATCGAACGCGCGATTGCGCGCGCGGAAAAAGGGACATACGGAATTTGCGAACGCTGCAAGCAGCCGATTTCGGATGAGCGTTTGAAAGTGATGCCTTCGGCGACGTTGTGCATTACCTGCGCCAAATTGCAGACGAATCATCATCTCATGAAGGCAGCCGCATAATGACGGATCGTCCTGAACAAGTTCATTCGGCAGCGCGGCGAGCGTGGTTGGATCTCGCGCTGCTGGCGATTGCATTCGTGGTGCTGGTCGCCGATCAAGCAAGCAAGGCGTGGGTGGTTGAAAATATTCCGCTTAACACCACGTTTCCATTGTTTCCACCGCTGAGTAGTATTTTCGTTCTCACCCATATCACCAACTCTGGCGCGGCGTTCGGCTTGTTTCCGCAACTCAGCATCGTCTTCACGTTTATCGCGTTCGGTGTGTCGCTCGTGATCGTGTTCTATCAACGTTCGATTCCGTCGCATCAATGGCTCGTGCGGTTAAGTTTGGGTCTCCAGCTCGGCGGCGCAATCGGCAACTTGATAGATCGTCTCCGCTATGGTTCCGTGATTGACATGCTCTACGTGCGTTATTTCCCGGTGTTCAACATCGCTGACAGTGCGATTGTGACTGGCGTGATCTTGTTAATGTGGCATTTGATGCAAACACCCAAGCCCGTTGTCACCCCGCCACCCGATTCGCCGGATCAAGTTGGAACGCGAAGCGATGGTGTCTAGGATAGCCCCAGCCGCGTGTTGGGGTTTTTTATTACGCGACCCTTTGGGTTTCTAAAACCCAAAGGGTCTGGACCAAGATGGATACAACAACTGTTCTAACCGTCATCTCGAATGACACGCGCCTCGACCGCTACATCGCGGAGCAACTGCCCGAACTTTCGCGTGCGGCAGCACAGCGATTGATTGAGGACGGATTTATTCTTGTCAACAATCTCGCGCGCAAGGCGAGTTACAAAGTACAAGTCGGCGAGACGATCACTGTACGCGTCCCGCCGCCCGAACCGGCGACGCCGCGCGCGGAAAATATCCCGCTCGATATTTTGTACGAGGACGACGATCTCATTGTCATCAACAAACCGGCGGGCATGGTTGTTCATCCGGCGGCAGGGCATAGCGAAGGTACGCTCGTCAACGCGATTCTTGGTTACATGCAAACCCCTCCCTCTCCCTCCCCTTTGCAAGGAGAGGGACGCGGTGGAGATGCGCCCTCCCCTTGTAAAGGAGAGGGACGCGGTGGAGATGCTCCCTCCCCTTTACAAGGGGAGGGCTGGGGTGGGGTCGGTGGCGAGGAACGACCAGGCATCGTCCATCGTCTCGATAGTGAGACGAGCGGCATCATCGTCGTAGCGAAAAATGACGCGGCGATGCGCGGTTTGCAGGCGCAGTTCAAAGCGCGCCGTGTCAAGAAAACGTACCTCGCTCTCGTCGAAGGCATCGTGCAACCGCCAAGCGGAAAAATTGATGCGCCCATTGGACGCGATCTGAAGCATCGCCAAAGAATGGCGGTGGTAACACAAGGTAAAACGCGCGCGTCGGTGACGGTGTACCACACACTGGCGAATCTCGGCGCGCACACGTTTCTCCAAGTCGAGCCGCAGACCGGGCGCACGCACCAGATTCGCGTGCATCTGGCGTTTCTCGGATTTCCGGTCGTCGCCGATGCAGTCTATGGTCGCGCGAAAAATATGCTTGGCGCGACGCGACAATTTTTGCATGCGTGGAAGCTCGAGTTTACGTTGCCGCGCGATCAGCGCGCGGTCAGGTTCACCGCGCCCTTGCCCGACGAGTTGATCGAGGTTTTGGAGAAAATGAGTTTCGACGTCGCGAATTTGCGCTAGCGCGGGAACCTTTTTTTGGAATGCAACGTCCTTCAAGTGAGAGCGGAATGCTCACGAGGAGGGACACATGTGGGGCATACTGAGTGACGTACGGAACGCCTTGGTCATCACGGTCGTGCTTGTGTTTCTTGCCGGCGGCTGTAGCCCGTCCGAAGTGAACGTAGACGCGAACGCCAACGGCGGGCAAAAACAAGTCGCGCGCGGGCAAACGTTGTTCGTCACGTTGGAGTCGAATCCAAGCACCGGGTACCGCTGGGATGTGGTCGAGATTGACGGCGCAGTCTTGCGTCAATCGAGCGAATCGGTTTTCAAATCGTTTTCGATTAGCAATCCGCCGTTGCTTGGGATGGGCGGCACCGAAACGTTTCGCTTCGAGACGCTGGGCGCGGGTATGACGACGCTCAAGATGGTTTACCATCGCGTTTGGGAGAACGACGTGCCGCCGCTCAAAACGTTCACCGTCCAGGTCGCGGTGCGCTAACGTAAAAAAAGTATCAGCCCGAGATGATCGGGCTGATATTGTTTATCGGAGAAAAGTAGCGTATACTTGGGGTAGAGGTACGCTAGTTTGCACGAAGCAGGTTCGGTACGACTTTTGAAAAAGGCGACGATATGCCCGACATTGCTCTCTCGATTAATGGAAAACCAATCCGTCTCACCGATGAACGTTGGGCACACATCTCAAAAGAACACGCCGAGTTGACTGGCTGGCAGTCCAATGTTCTCGAAGCCATCGCGCGACCTGCGCGAATTCTATCCGGTGGCGAAGGCGAATTGCTAGCGGTGCGCGATGTGGAAAACGGCAAGTGGCTTGTGGTTGTGTATCGGGAAGAGGAAGCGGATGGATTTGTCATCACGGCGTTTTTGACACGGCGGATTCGTTCACTCGACAAAAGGAGACAACTATGGCCGTAATGGAATATCAAACTTATCTCAACTTGCTGCCCAAGGTCAAACAATCACCTGAACGAACGATGTGGTTGTCCTACGACGTTGAGGCGGATACGTTATACATTAATTTCAAGAAACCCAGCTTTGCAACCGATAGCGAATTGACCGAGGATGATGTTGTTGTGCGTTACGAGGATAACCAGGTCATCGGCTATACGATTCTGCACGCAAGCAAGCGATAGCGGACATGTACGGTATAAACGCTCGCATGTCCGCGCCGTGAAATTTTCGATTTTGGATTTTCGATTGTCCTTCGTAATTCGAAATTTGTCCTCTGTTTTTCTCTCTACTCACTCCTCCACATACGGCACGTACGGCGCGCGCGCCAACCCTTGCTCCATCGCTTTTTTCGCGACCGCTTGCGCGACCGCGCGATGCACGCGCTTGTCGAGCGGATTCGGCATCAGCTCACCTTGCGGCGTCAGCGCGGCAATCGTTTCCGCCGCCGCGAGGTACATCTCCTGCGTGATGCGCGGCACGTATGCGTCAATCGCGCCGCGCAAAATTCCTGGGAACCCCATCACGTTATTCACCGACTTGCCGTCCGCCGCGAATGCCGCGCCGGCGGCGAGCGCGTCATCCGGCTCGATCTCTGGATTCGGGTTCGACAACGCGAGAATGATTTGTCCTTTGCGAATCATGTTCGGTTTGATCAGACCTTTTGCGCCGGTCGTCGCGATGACAATGTCGGCGTTCGCCATGATCTCTCCGAGCGACGATGGCGTGCCGCCCTCGCGACCCAGCATGTCCAACGCGGCTTGTGACAAATCCGCACCGAGCACCGGGTTGCCGGTGAGCCGCATCAGCATTTTCGCGATGGACATGCCCGCCGCGCCAAGCCCAATTTGTCCGATCACCGCCTTGCCCAAATCCATTCGCGCATACTTGCACGCGGACATCAACGCGGCAATTGTCACGACTGCCGTGCCGCGCTGATCGTCGTGCATCACAGGGATGTCGAGCCGCGCCTGGAGTTTCTCTTCGATCTCAAAACAGCGCGGCGCGGAAATATCTTCGAGTTGAATCGCGCCGAACGTCGGCGCGATCATTGCGACGGTTTCCACGATCTTGTCCGGGTCCTTGGTGTTGAGCAGGATCGGCACGCCGGATAAACCGACGAGCGTTTCCATCAACATTGCCTTGCCTTCCATCACCGGCATTCCCGCGAGCGGACCGATGTCGCCCAGACCCAGCACTGCCGTACCGTCCGTCACAATCGCGACGAAATGGTACGTCGCGGTAAATCGTCGCGCGAGCGATGGATCGCGCGCGATCTTCATGCACACTTCGGCGACGCCGGGCGTGTAAACGCGACGCAAGGTCTCGACCGAATCAATCGCGAACCGACTACGAATCGCGATCTTGCCTTGGCGATGCAGTTCGAGCACCTCGTCGCGCACTTCGAGCACGCGCGTGCCCGGATTCGTCCGCATCGCGTCGAGCACATGTTCGAGTTGCGCTTCGTCGTCCGCAAAGATCGTTATATCGCGCACGACGCGATTGTGATCCTCTTTGATGAGTTGCACTTGTCCGACGTTGCCACCCGCCGCCGCGATCACATCGAACAAGCGCGCGAGCGTACCGAGCACCGCATCGTTTTGGCATTGCACCGTGCGCATCAATTTACGTTCCCAGGACATTGCATCCTCCTTGAAATGATTGCCATGCACCCGCGCGATCGTATTTTGACACTCATCCCGCGTTGTGCTATCTTCAGTCGCGATTATAACCCGCGTCATGTTCAGCGTCAAAGAGCTGGTGTTTGTGTTCAGGTCAGAGTGACTAGATTTTCTTCACCGCCGAGACGCAGAGGGCGCAGAGTTTTTTAGTATTTTTCTCCGCGTTCTCCGCGTCTGCGGTGGAATTGAAATATGGGTAATCGCCAACAAAGAGGACAGGATGCCCGCGTCGAATCAAGAATGGTCGGTCGAATTTCTGTCGCACGACACGCCGGTCAGCGTCGTGATCGGTCAAACGCTCACGGTGAATTTGCGTGTGCGAAACACCGGCGCGCGCGCGTGGCAGCAGAGTGGTCGCAACGCGGTGCATGTCGGCTTCAAGTGGTTTGACGAAATGGATCGCCAAATCGAGGTCCACGACCGGCGCACCGCGTTGCCGGCGGATCTCGCGCCGCAACATTCCCTCGCGCTCGGCGCGTTGCTCGCGACGCCGAAAATGCCGGGCAAGTACAAACTCGCGTGGGATTTGATCGCGGAGGCGAGTACGGAATTTGACGCGCCGTTGATCGTACCAGTCGCGGTGACCGCCGCGCCGTGCGATGTGACCGGCTGGCGTGCGGAATCGAATCTGAATCCCGCGCACGTGGCGCACGCGCTTGACGGCGAAATGTTTACGACCTGGGATAGCGGTGCGCCGCAAGCGCCGGGGCAGTGGTTTCGCGTGAACCTGGGAATGCCGCGCGTCGTGGATGGCGTCCAGTTCCTCAGTCCTGGGAAGGGATTTCCGTGCGGTTATGTGCTAAACGCGTCGCCCGACGGCAGAGCATGGAATTCACTCGCGCGCGTCGCACGCGACAACGCGCACGATGTCGTCGCGGTGTTTGCGCCGCAACGGATTCAGTACTTGCAAATTGATCTGCTGGCAAACGCGGAAGCAAGTTGGCAGATTTCGGATGTACTGATTCACTCGGCGACGATGTGGACGGCAAGCGCGAGTCACAACTTCGCCGCCGCCGCGTGCGCGATAGATAATCGCGATGATTCGTTGTGGACGAGCGACGCGCCGCAATCGCCCGCGATGTGGTTTCAGATTGACCTGGGTCGCATCGAGACGGTGAGCGGGATCGCGCTCGCTTCGCCCGCCGCGCACCTCCCGGCGGGCTATCGCATCACAACCTGGAACGCGAGCGCGAGTCGTTGGCAGATCGCGTACGAGAAATCGCGCAACGATGCGCCGGTGAATGTGAGTTTTGGCGCGACGCCGACGCAGTTCGTCAACATCCAACTGCTCGCCGCGTCCGACCGACCCTGGAGCATTCGTCGCGTAGACATCGAGCGCGAGATGGAATCGTGGCTTGACCCTGCCGCCGCGCGCTAGAGCCATTTCCATTTCGATGTGGGGACCAGTGCGTATGGGGCGAGCCATCGGCTCGCCCTCTGCTTTTGGACATGGAAAATAAAACGGGGTACTTTTGTCATGGGAACAATCGTGTGCTTGACAACCCGCGCATTGTGTCCTATGATTTAGCCCCACCGATGATTGGCTTTGGCGAACTCAGGCGACTCGCCACGCACTGGCATACCGATCTCGCGGCGGTCGAACGCGTGTACGCGATCACGTGTCTGCTCAAGGGGCTGTTCGATCACGCGGACTTGGCGCGTGTGCTCGTCTTGCGCGGGAGCGCGGCTCTGCGGTACGCGTACTGCGCGGATTATCCGTCCATCGTCGAACCCGAATGTACGTTGATCGAAACGGGCGAGGTTTCCGCGTGGCTCGACGAAGCGGTGCGCGCGGCATCCGCCGGCGGCGTCGCCTTCAAGTTGACGATGTTCGAGCGCGGCGCGGCGCGCGTTGAATTTGTCGGACCGTTGGGGCGACGGTCTGCCGCGCAACCGCGCATCACGTTGTCGCTCATCGCAGGACAGATGCGTTTGTCGCCCGCGCGCGTGCCCTTGTTGTCGCCGTTCAGCGACAAACCGAGCGCAACCGTGTCTGTCATCGCGTTGGAGGAATGGATGGCGGAGCGCGTCGCGCTCTTTGCGACAGCGCCGCGCGCGCGCGATGTGTTCGATGCGTGGTTCGCAGTGACGCATGCGCCGATGGATCACGCGCGGATGCTCGCGCTCGCGCGTCAGATCGCTAAAGAAAAACAGATCGCGTTCCCAACCGCGGGCGCACACAATTTGTCCGGGTTGGGGCGCGTGTGGGAAAAGGCGCTCCGCGAAATTCCGGCGCGTCCGTCGCTGGAGCAGGTGATCCAAGATTTTGAACGTGAATTGACGTGGTGAATTCTGCATCTGCCACAGAACCACACTGAAATCCATTGAAGAAGAATAATTTTCATTGTGCTTCCGTGTATTTCTGTGACGAACCTCACGCGCCACGCAAGGCGGCTACGATGCTCGACGAACTCTCACAAATCCAGGAATGTGAACACCGCCAGGATGTTCAGGTACGCTTTCATGATGGACGGGTCTTTAGCGGTCCGGCGGGTGCGCGTCTCGAAGCGTTTGTCCGTAAGGCATTCCCGAATGGTGTCCCGATTGTTGCGGCGGTCGTCAACGGACGACTCGCCGAGTTAAGCGAACACTTGATCGCGGATGTAGATGTCGAGCCGATCTCGCTCGCGTCCGAAGACGGCATTCGCATCTATCAACGCTCGATTGTGTTTTTGCTCCAGGTCGTCGCGCGCGATCTGTTTCAGGCGCGCATCACGGTGGATTATTCGCTGACCTACGGCGGCGTGTTTTGCCGCGTCCTGGGTCGCGAGCCGTTCACGGACGCCGAGATCGCGCAACTCGAGCAACGGATGCGCGCCCTCGTCGCCGAAGACGTGGCGATTGCGCGCGAAACACTGCGCGTCGCGGATGCCATCGAGTTGTTCAAGGCGCAAGGCGACGAAGAACAAGTCCGGTTACTTTCGCAGCACGAACGCATTGACATTCGCGTGCACAGTCTACGCGAGCTGAAACGTTATTTCCTCGGCGGGATGCTCGTGCCTTCGACCGGTTATTTGAAACAATTCGCTTTGCGCGCATATCCGCCCGGTTTCGTTTTGCAATTTCCGCAGCGCAATCGCCCCACATCGCTCGAGCCGCCTCACCAATCGCCGAAATTGATCTCGGTGTTTCTCGAATATCGCCAGTGGCTTGCGCTCCTCGGCGTCACCGATACGAGTCTGCTCAATCAGGCGCTCGCGCAATCGCGCTCGCGCGAAATCGTCTTTGTCGCCGAGGCGTTGCACGCGCAACGCATCGCCGAAATCGCGTCCGAGATTCACGCGTTGCGCGACCGCGTGCGCCTCATCGCGATTGCGGGACCGTCGTCGTCCGGTAAAACGACCTTCGCGCGCCGCTTGACGATTCAATTGTTGGCGAACGGATTGCGCCCGTTCCCGCTTTCACTCGACGATTATTTCGTATGGCGCGAAGAAACGCCGCGCGATGAAAACGGCGATTACGATTACGAGCATCTGAACGCGCTCGATCTCGCGTTGTTCAACGAGCATTTGCTCGCGTTGATGAATGGCGAGCCAGTCGAATTGCCGCGCTATAATTTTGAAACCGGCGAGCGCGAACGTGGGCACACGGTGCAACTGAGTTCGGATCACGTGTTGCTCATCGAGGGTATTCACGGCTTGAATCCGAATCTCTTGCCGCGCATTCCGCCCGAGCGCGTGTTTCGTATTTACGTTTCCGCGTTGACGCAACTCAAGTTGGATCGCTTGAATCGCGTGCCGACGACGGACACGCGGCTCATTCGCCGCATCGTGCGCGACGCGCAGACGCGCGGGTACACCGCGCAGGAAACGATCGCACGTTGGGAAAGCGTGCGGCGCGGCGAGCAACGCAACATTTTTCCGTTCCAGGAACAAGCCGATGTGATGTTCAATTCGGCGCTGGTGTACGAACTCGCCGCGCTCAAGCCGCTCGCCGAACCGTTGTTGCGCCAGGTCGAGCCGGGCACGCCCGAGTACGTCGAAGCGCGACGGCTGCTGACGTTCTTACAATGGTTTCATCCGTGCGACGCGCGATTCGTGCCGGAAGATTCGATCCTGCGCGAATTCCTCGGTGGCTCGCTGGTGATTGATTTTGTCCCGCACCGATAAAAAATCGTATCTACAAGCCTATCCTTGCGAAGGTTACCAACCTCCGCAAGGTTGCGCGGTCACAAAAAAAGTCTGACAGGTTCACCGAACCTGTCAGACTCGCCTTACTTTTTTTTGCTGCGTTTTTTCGCCAGACCCAGTTCCGTCGCTTTCGATTCGACGGCGACCAGTGTGCGTTTGAGTTTCGCCGCAATTTCGCGATGCACGACGCGCTTGCGGTACATCTCGCGCAGAACCGTGATGTCGTCCTTGGTCCACGCTTTGTTGTGTTTGGTTGTACTTGCCATTCTTTACCTCCCTGGAATTCAAACTCGTAATCCCAGTATACCCGAATTCTCCCAGGAATGGTGTTAAATTTGCGTATGACTATTCAAGCATTCGTCAACGGCACGCTTATGACTCCCAGCCAGGTTATCCCAGACGGCGTGCTCCTGGTTCAGGGTGACCAGGTTCACGCCCTGGGCACACGCGAGCAGGTGCGCCTTCCCAGTGATGCCAAGCTCATTGACGCGCAAGGTAAACTCATCGCGCCGGGCTTGGTGGATATTCACACCTACGGCTGTCTGGGCGTTTCGATCACATCGCCCGCAACGGCGGCGGCGGAACTCGACGCGTTCGCGCGCCACGTCGCGCGGTTCGGCGTCACGCGTTTTCTGATTTCGCCGACGATGGGCAACTGCGCGTTTATCGCGCGCCTGCTCGCCGCGCTAGCGGACGCGATTCCGCGCACGCGCGGCGGCGCGCGACCCCTGGGCATTCACCTCGAAGGACCCTGGCTCGATCCGGAACAGCGCGGCGCGTTTCCGCCGAGCGTCTTGCACGCGCCGACACTCGACGAAGCGCGCGAATACTGGGACGCCGCACGCGGCGGTTTGCGCCTCGTCACACTTGCCGGCAACTTGCCAAACGCGCCCGCGGTCGCGCGCTTTTTCGGCGAGCAAGGTGTGCGCGTTAGTTTCGGTCACTCGAACACGACGTACGACCACGCGCGCGATTTGCTCGCGTCCGGCGCGTTCCCGCTCGTCACGCACGTGTACAATGCGATGAGCGGTTTGCATCATCGCAAACCGGGTGTGCTCGGCGCGGTGCTCAGTTCGGACGCGGTGATGGGCATGTTGATTTGCGACGGCATCCACGCGCATCCCGCCGCCGTGAAAATTCTCGTGCGCGCGCTCGGCGTGGATCGCGTGATTCTGGTTACGGATGCGATTCCTGGCGGCGGCATGACCGAAGGCACGTTCACGATGCTCAATCAAACCGCGCGGATTGTGGATGGGGTCGCGCGCTTGGAAGATGGCACGATTGCCGGGAGCATCCTGACGTTGAATCGCGCCGTGATGAACGCGCGCGCGTACGCGAATCTCGCGTTGAATGACGCGCTCGCCCTGGTGACGACGAATCCAGCGCGCGCGCTCGGCTTGACGGCGCAAGGCGCGCTCGCGCCGGGGATGGACGCGGACGTGATCGTGATGGATGAGACGGGACGCGTCGCGCTGACGATGGTCGCGGGTCAAGTCGTTTTCGATGCCTTTGCTTAATCGTTTTCTTTTCGGTATAATGGCGACGGTACGGGGCGAGGTCATCTCGCCCTGATCTTGTAAAGGACGATAGAGATGGAACGTATCAAAGTGTTGATGACTCTGCGTTTCAATGAAACGCAAATCAATCGTCTGCGCGCGGTCTCGCCGAATTTGGAGCTCGTCCAACGATCCTTGCCCGAAGGCGCGGACACCAAGGATACCACTTCTTTGTTCGACGGCGATGAGGAAATTTTTTATGGCACGGTCCCCCCGCGCGATCTGGCTCGCGCGCCGCGATTGCGGTGGGCGCAACTGCACACCGCCGGCATCAATCATCTTGCCGCGCATCCGATCTTGCAGAGCGATGTTCGCCTCACGACGTCGAGCGGCGTGCATGCGGTTCCAATTGGCGAAATGACGATCGCGATGATGCTCGCGCTCGCGCGCAAACTGCCGACGATGGTGCGCAAGCAAGACCAAGCGGAATGGTCGCCGCACAAATGGCGTTTGTATCTCGGCACGGAACTGCACGGCAAAACGCTCGGCGTGGTCGGCTATGGCAGTATCGGTCGGCACGTCGCGCGGATCGCCAAACTGGGTTTTGGAATGCGCGTGCTCGCGCTCTCGCGCAGTGGTACGCGCGTAGATCGCGGCTATGTCGAGCCAGGCACGGGCGACCCCGACGGTTCGTTTCCTGATGCGTGGTTCACACTCGCGCAGTTGCGCGATTTGCTCGCGCAATCCGATTTCGTTTTGATCGCGACGCCGTTGACGCCAGACACGCGCGACCTGATCGGCGACGCGGAACTGGGCGCGATGAAATCGTCCGCGTTCATTCTGAACATCGCGCGCGGCGGCGTGGTGGACGAAGCCGCGTTGCTCCGCGCGCTGAACGAAAATCGCATTGCCGGCGCGGGGCTGGATGTGTTCGAGAAAGAGCCACTCCCGGCAGACCACGCGTTGTGGCGCGCGCCGAACGTGTTGCTCTCGCCGCACGTGTCGGCGGCGACGCCGCACTATGACGACCGCGCGGTCGCGTTGTTCGCGGAGAATTTGCGGCGCTATTTGAATGGCGCAGAGTTGTTGAATCTTATTAACAAAGAGAAAGGATATTGACGATTATCTATTGATAATCGTCAAATGTGAATTGGCTATGATTCGTGGAATCATTTTCGATCTCGGCGGTACGTTGATGCACTTCGATGGCACGTGGGAAGAGATTGATAAAGTCTCGACCGCCAACCTCGTTGCATTCCTGGGCGCGAACGGCGTAACTGTGCCGGAGGATTTTCGCGCGCGTTTTCTCGAACATCGTAAATGGCATTGGAATCGCGCGGAGCAAACCGGGTTCGAGGCGCGCGTCGAGGATGCGTTGCGCGACACACTCGTCGAACTGGGACATGCGTCACTGGACGGCTGGTTGCCGCGCGCAGTCGAGGCGTACTTTGCGCCGAATGAATCGCATTGGTTCTTGTTCCCCGACACACACGCGACCCTGGATATTTTGCGCGCGCGTGGTTTGCGAATCGGTTTGATTTCGAACGCGGATGACGAGGGCTTGGTGTTTCGCCAAGTCCAGCGACTTGATCTGGAAAAATATCTCGATCCAGTGGTATGTAGCGCGTCCGATCCGCGTTGGCGCAAACCGGATCCGCGCATCTTTCACCTGATTTCAGATGCGTGGGGCATCGCGCCGCACGAAATCGTGATGGTCGGCGATTCGCCGCGGTACGACATCATCGGTGGGCATCGCGCAGGTATGCGCGCGATTCTCACCGAACGCGGCACCAATATGCCGTGGCAAAAAATTCCGGACGAATTGGCGAACGATCCCGAATGGCAGGCGGACGCGGTCGTCGGCGCATTGGCGGAAATTCCAAACGTCTTGGATCGTTGGCGCGTCCAGTGATCGGCGCATCTTTCCAATCCACTTTTCCACGGCAGGTGATCCAGTGACGGACAAACTGAAAATCTTGATGCTCTCGGCGGAAATGGTGCCGTTCGCCAAAGTGGGCGGGCTTGCCGATGTGGCGGGCGCGTTGCCCAGAGCGTTGCGCGTGCTCGGTCACGATGTACGTGTCGCGATGCCGCGCTATGGACGGATTGATCCGGCGCAATTCAATTTGCAAAAGGTGCTCAACCCCTTTCCCGTGCCGCTCGACGGCGCGAGCGACAACGCGGCAATCCTCGAAGGCAAACTCGACGGAAACATTCCGGTGTATTTCATCGAGAACAAACGCCTGTTCGATCGCGACGGCATCTACATGTATCAGGATGACGCGGAGCGATTTATTTTCTTTGCGCGCGCGTCGCTCGAAATGTTGCGCCGCCTGAATTGGCAGCCGGACGTTATCCACTGTCACGATTGGCACACCGCGCTCATCCCCAACTGGCTCCGTACGATTTACGCGACCGATCGTTTTTTTGCCGACACCGCAACCGTCTACACGATTCACAACATCGCGTATCAAGGCATTTTCGGTTTGCGGATTCTCGAAATCGCCGGGCTGATGCCGTATGGTTTTATCGCGCATCCCAGCGTCGCGCCGGACTTGCATCAATTGATTGATTTCATGGCGCGCGGCATTTCGTTCGCCGACAAGATCACGACCGTGAGCGAAACGTACGCGCGCGAAATTCAAACGCCCGAGTTTGGCGAAAAGCTCGATCCCTTTTTGCGCGACCGTCGCGAACATCTTGTCGGAATTCTAAACGGACTCGACACGGTCGAGTACGATCCGGCGACGGACACGCACCTGGCGCAAACCTTCGACGCGCGCACGCTCGACGCACGCGCGGCGAACAAAACCGCGTTGCAACGCGAACTGGGTCTGCCGCAGATCGCCGCGCCGTTGCTCGCGATGGTCAGTCGCTTGACGAATCAAAAAGGTCTCGCGCTGGTCACCGACGCGATTGATCACGTGCTTGATACATTGCCCCTGCAATTTGTCGTGATGGGCGCGGGCGATCAAAACTATCACGATTTTTTCGCGCGCTTGCGCGAGCGTTATCCCGACCGCGTGTCAGTGACGCCGAATTACAATCCCGCGCTCGCGCGCCGAATTCACGGCGGCGCAGACATGTTGTTGATGCCCTCCCGCACCGAGCCGTGCGGCACCGATCAAATGATCGCGATGCGGTATGGTTGCATCCCGATCGTGCGCGCGACCGGTGGGTTGGCGGACACGGTGCAGGATTTCGATCTCGCGCAAAACACCGGCGCCGGTTTCGTGTTTCGCCCGTTCGACCGCTGGGCGATGTTCGCCGCAATCGTGCGCGCGACCCAGGTGTACGCCGCGTCGGACGTGTGGCGCGGTTTGCAGACCCGCGCCATGGCGCACGATTTTTCCTGGGACACGGCAGGGAAAAAGTACGACGCGTTGTATCGCGAGGCGCTGATCATTCACGAACGCGCCGCGCAAACCGCGCACGCGCTCGCTGAAGATATGGACCACACCGCGCAGATGCTTGCCGCGTTGCCGCCGCGTCTCGTGCGTCTGGGCGAGTTGGCGTACAACTTGTGGTGGGGTTGGAATCCGGCGGGGCGATACGTGTTCGAAGACCTTGATCCGGTGTTGTGGGAGCAAGTCTATCGCAACCCGGTCCGGCTCTTGCGCGAATTGGGTGAAGAACGTTTGCGCGCGGCAAGTCAAGACCCGGCATACCTGGAAAAATTCGACGCCGCGCTCGCGCAGTTCGACGCCTACATCCAACCGCCGACGACCTGGTTCGGCGGAACGTACCCGTACATCAAAGATACGACGATTGCGTATTTTTCCGCCGAGTTCGGTTTGCATCAATGCTTGCCGATTTATTCCGGCGGCTTGGGCATTCTCTCCGGCGATCACATCAAGGAAGCGAGCGACCTGGGTTTGCCGTTCGTCGGCGTCGGCTTTTTGTATCCGCAAGGATATTTCACACAGAAACTCAACCCCGACGGTTGGCAAGAGGCGATTTACGAGAAACTCAATTTCGCACTCGTGCCGGCGTTGCCCGCGAAAACACCCGACGGGCGCGATGTGATGATCGAAGTGGAGTTACCCGGTCGTTCGGTCTATGTCAAAGTGTGGCGCATCCAGGTCGGACGCGCGCCGTTGTTCTTGATGGATACGAACGTGGATGTCAATGCGCCGGCGGATCGCGAACTGGCGGCGCGTTTGTACGGCGGGGACAATGAGACGCGCCTCGTCCAAGAATTCGTGCTTGGCATCGGCGGCGTGCGCGTGCTGCGCGCGCTCGGTTACAACCCCGGTGTGTGGCATCTCAACGAAGGGCACTCATCCTTTTCGATCATCGAACGCTTGCGCGAATTGGCGCACGCGGGTGTGCCATTCGCGCAGGCGCGCGAACGCGTGCGCGCGACGACGGTGTTTACCACGCACACGCCGGTCGCGGCGGGGCACGACGCGTTCAGTCCCGAATTGATGCAAAAATATTTCGGCGGTTTTGTGAAACAGCTCGGCTTGTCGCGCGAGGAATTTTTCAATCTCGCGAATCACAATGGCGCGTTCAGTATGACCGTGCTCGCGTTGCGCTTTGCCGGCGCGGCGAACGGCGTCAGTCAACTGCATGGTCAAGTCTCGCGCAAAATGTGGCAGTGGTTGTACCCCGGCAAATCGGAAGACCAAGTGCCGATTGGCGCGGTCACGAACGGCGTCCACACCTTGACCTGGCTCGCGCCGGCGTACCACACCTTGTTCGACGAATTCTTGCCGCGCGATTGGCGCGAGCGTTTGGACGACCCAGGATTGTGGGACGCGGTGGACCATATTCCGGACGAACGTTTGTGGGAATTGCATCGGATGCTCAAGCAACGCTTGTACGGTCTCGCGCAGGAACGCGCCGGCGCGACGATGGACCCGGAGGCGCTAACGCTGGGCTTTGCGCGGCGGTTTGCGACCTACAAACGCGCGGTGTTGATGTTTCGCGACGCCGAGCGATTGAAGCGCATTCTGAATCATCCCGAGCGCCCAGTGCAAATTCTCTTTTCCGGCAAAGCGCATCCGGCGGACAATCCCGGCAAAGAGTTCATTCGTGCCATCGTGCAATTCTCGCGCCAACCTGGGTTTGCCGGCCGCATCGCGTTCATCGAAGATTACGACATCAAGGTCGCGCGGCATTTGGTGCAAGGCGTGGATGTGTGGCTCAACAATCCGCGGCGTCCGCTCGAAGCGAGCGGCACGAGCGGCGAAAAAGCATCCGTGAATGGCGCGCCGAATTTTAGCGTGCTCGATGGGTGGTGGCGTGAAGGGTACATCGCCACGGTCAATGGGTGGGCGATTGGCGAAGACCGCGCGTGGGACAATGCCGACGCGCAAGACGCCGCGGACGCCGAATCGTTTTACGCGACGCTCGAACGCGAGGTCGCGCCGTACTATTACTCGCGCGATGCGTATGGCATTCCCCGCGAGTGGGTTCGCAAAATGAAAAACGCGATCAAGACGATTGCGCCGCGCTACTCGACCAAGCGGATGCTGAAAGAGTACGTGACGAATTATTACGTGCCGGTCGCGACGCGTTGATGGCGAATGGCGAATAGCGGATTGCGGATTGCGAATTGCAAATCGAAAATCCAAAATCGCAAATCGAAAATCTCTCCATGGCTTATTCCGAAGCGTACTTTACCGCGCGCGAGTCCTGGCGCGATTGGCGCATCGAAGCGGAGTACTTGATGAACCTCGCGCGCGTGACGCGCGGCGCGCGCGTTCTCGAAATGGGTTGCGGCGGCGGCGGCGTGTTGCGAATGCTGCGCGCACGCAACGCGTTGCCTTTCGGAGTGGATACGCTGGATGTCGCGCTCGAACTGGCGCGCAGTCGTAACGATTTGCCGGGACATCTCGATGTGACCCAAATCGGCGACGATGGCGTGTTGCCTTTTCGCGATCACGTGTTCGACGCGCTGATCGGTCAGCACGTCGTCGAACACATTGACGATCTCGCCGCCGCGTTGCGCGAGTGGTCGCGCGTGCTGAAACCCGGCGGGCGCGTCGCCCTCGCCACGCCGAACGCGCGCTATCCCGATCCCGCGCATTTTGCCGACGCCGATCACGCGCACGTCTATGCGCTCGCTGAATTGCGCGACGCGTTTACGCGCGCAGGGTGGCGCGTCGAAACTGGCATCACGATTTTTCCTTACTTCTCGCGCGTGCGCGCGTTGCGCGCGCTCGGCGTCATCGTGCATCGCGTATTCATCCGCGCGCCATATTTCGCGACCCGCGGTCGCACGATTTTGCTCGCGGCAACCTTCCCGTGAAACAACACCTCTGCACACTCATCGAATCGCACACGCTGTGGTCGCAGACGCACTTGCTCACGTTCGGCGCGCCCGACCTGGCGAACGCGTTTCGCCCGGCGCAGTTCGCGCTCGTCTGCGATCCTGGGTCGTACGATCCGTACTTGCGCCGCGTCGCGTGGTTCTACGCGCGTGAAGGATCGCGCATATCGTTCGCGATGGAATCGGACGACGCGCTGGTCGCGCGTGCGCGTGTCGGCGACGTACTCGATTTGCTCGCGCCGCTCGGTCACGCGCTCGAATTCGACGCGAGCGCGCGGCGCATCGCGTTGTTTGGCGATGACACGCGCATCGCGCGCCTGGTTCCCGTCGCGCACGATGCGATTGCGCGCGGGTGTGAAGTCGTGATGGCGCATCGCGCGAATACTCCCGCCCCTGCAAGCGGGGGAGGGGATGGGGAGGGGGTTGCATTTCCGGTTCATTTGCTCTCGCCGGAAATCGAATTTCGGACGGATGCGGATGCGCTTGCTGAGGTGATTGCGTGGGCGGATGCGGTCGTTGCAAGCGGATCGGACGTGTTGCGCCAATCGCTTGCCGAGACGATTCGTCTGACGCGGTATCGGCTCAACCCAGGGTTTGCGCGTGTACTCATGGACGTCGCGATGCCGTGCGGCACAGGCGTGTGTTACGCGTGCGCGATGGAAACATCAAGTGGTTTGAAACGCGTTTGTGTGGACGGTCCCGCCTTCGATCTGACGTGGTTCGATAAACGGAGCGCGCGATGAATCCGTGGTTTGAAAATCAGGTGCAACGCGTTTCGTATTTTGTCAAAACGACTGAAACGCGCGCGCAGGCGATGCCGTTCATCGGCGCGCTCGCGCTGGCGTGGCGCGCGTACCGCGCCGATCAATGCGCGACGCTTGCCGCCGCGCTCGCGTACTATGCGCTCCTCTCGATTTTTCCGCTCGCGTTGTTCGTCCTCACGATGGCGAGTCTTTTTCTCGATTCCGATCAAGCGATGCGCGCGGTGACCGGTTTGATCAGCGGCTATGTGCCCGCCGGCGCGCAGATGATTCGTGCGACCCTGCAAGAAGTGATTCGCTTGCGCGGCGCGTTGACAGTTGCCGCCATCGCGGGATTTGTGTGGTCCGCCGCCGGCGTGTTCGACCTGATGCAACTTGGTATTCATCGCGCCTTCAAGATGGAGCACACGCAACCGGCGTGGCGGCGTCGCGTGCAGTCACTCGCGATGGTGATCGGCGCGGGCGGATTGTTCGGTCTCAGTTTCGTTACGACTGCCGCGATTCGAATGAGCGTTCACTATGGCGTGTTGCAACGCCGCGATATTTTGCCGCAAGTGTTGCCCGTCCTCGGCGCGCTCATCCTGGGTTTCCTCGTATTTGTCGTTCTCTATCGCTTTGTGCCCGGTCGTCGCGCCAGTTGGCGCACGGTTTGGTTCGGCGCATTGATCGCCGCGATCCTATGGGAAATTGCGAAACTGGGTTTTGCGTGGTACATCACCAATTTCGCGTTGCTCAATCTCGTGTATGGATCAGTCGGCGCGATCATCGCGCTGATGTTGTGGGGTTATATCTCCGCGGCGATTTTGCTCTATGGCGCGGAGATCGCGGCAGTGCGCTCTCGCGCGGGGTTGCCGGATGATTGAACTCGCGCCGAATTGGAAACGGAGTCTCACGCTCGCGCATCCGTTGATCGTCGCGGCAGGCGGCTATACAGAATTTCTGGATGCGGCGAACATCGGCGCAGTCGTCACTTTGCCGACGACGTTGCATCCGCGCGCGGGTGCGTCTCTGCCGCGCGTTGTCGAAATTCCCGGTGGCGCGCTGATCAACACGAGTGCGGCGAACCCAGGATTATCGCGTGCGCTTCGCGAATTGGAACGCGCGAGCGTGCATAGTGACATGCCGATCATCGTCGCGCTTGCCGCACAATCTGCGCGCGAATGAGGCGCGATGGCGGCGCGCCTCGAACGGATTACCGGTGTGGGCGGAGTTGAACTCCATCTCAATCCGACGATGAACGCAAGAGACGTGATCGGCGCGACGCGCGCGGCGACGGAATTGCCGAGTCTCGCGCAACTCGATCTTGCGAACGCGCGCGCCGCGGCGGCGGAGTGTGTTGCCGCCGGCGCGAACGCGCTCGTGATCGGACGCGCGCCGCGCGGGATGGTGATGCGCGAAGGGCGCAAGTGGCACGGACGTTTGTACAGTCCAGCAGTCAAGCCGCTCGCGCTCAACGCGCTGGACGAGATTCGCGAATTGAAATTGGATGCGCCGCTCGTCGCGTGCGGCGGCATTCACTCGGCGGAAGATGCGCTTGAATTTCTCGCGGCGGGCGCGGTTGCGATTGAGATTGATAGCGCGGTCTGGGTGGATCCGAGCGTCGTTGCGAAAATCGGAGATAATCTTTTGGACGCGGACGAGCGCGGGTAGACGCGGATAAAAAATCTGCATACAGCCGCATCCATCCGTGCCCAATTTTGTCTTGGAGAAGATGATGGTTGAATGTCACGCATTTCTCGGTGGAACGAAGATGGTGCCGCGCGAAAAGTTGACGATGCGCCCATCGGTGTATGGTGTGATTATCAATGAGGACAGAGTATTGTTAACCCGCAATCGTCGGAACGCGTACTATTTCTTGCCCGGCGGCGGCGTTGAACTTGGCGAAACCTTGCCAGATGCGCTCCAGCGCGAGGTGCGCGAAGAGACCGGCATCGAAATCGCGGTCGGGCGATTGCTTGATTTTCAGGAACGGTTTTTCTACTACGATCCGGCTGATCTCGCGTTTCAGAGTTATCAATTTTTCTACTGGTGTGCGCCGTTGACGTTTGATCTGTTGGCAGATGATCGCGTGGACGACGAAGAATCGTCCCAGCCACGCTGGATTGAGATCGCGCGATTAACACTGGCGCATTTTCAAGTCATGCCCCCGCGCGTGTTTGACGCGATCCAACGCGGCATGTGATGGAGTACGGAGTGTGTTGACCGAAACCGAATTCTACGACCGGCTCGCGGAATTTTTCGACGTGATGACGGACTGGCAAGCGCGCCTCGCGCTCGAAATGCCGTTCATCGAAGCGACGCTCGCGCGGCACGCCGCGCGTTCCGTGCTTGATTGCGCGTGCGGCACGGGCTGGCACGCGATTGAACTCGCGCGGCGCGGTTATCACGTGAGCGCGAGCGATGCCAGCGCGCAGATGATCGCGCGCGCGCGGACGAACGCGGCGCAAGCCGGCATCACGATTCCTTTCGCGATGGCGCGCTTCGATGAGTTACCCAAGACGTTTGGCGAACAATTCGACGCGATTTTGTGCCTCGGTAATTCGCTCGTCCACGTGCTGGACGATGATGCACTTGATGCGAGTCTAGCGGGGATGCGCGCGTCGCTGCGCGAGGGCGGGGTGCTGATTCTACACAATCTCAACTACGATAAACGCTGGCGCGAAAAGCCGCGTTGGTTCGCGGTGAATGCTGGTGCGCTTAACAATGTCGAGACGCTGGTGTGGCGATTCGCGGATTATGGCGAATCGCTGATTACGTTTAACATCGCGTTATTTAGCCATCGCCGCGAGGGCTGGTCGGTGGACGTGCAGAGTACGCCGCAGCGTCCGTACCAACAACGCGAACTCGAAGCGGCGTTGCGCCGCGCCGGTTTTCGCGCGATTGGATTTTACGGCAATCTCAAAGGCGAACCGTTCGATCTCGCGCAGTCGGGGGATTTAGTTATTGTGGCGATGGCGTAATGAATGGGCTTGGTCAGCGCACGCGTTTGGTCATCAGTTCGGCGGTTTCGCGCAGCAAGGTCATCGCGTTATTGGCGATGCCGGTTGCGTCGAGCGCGGCGTGCGCCGCCGCGCGATATTCGTCGGCGCGCTGTTCGGCGAACGCGCGTGCGCCGGCTTGGTCGAGCAACGCGAGCACCTGCGCGACATCGCGTTCGTCGAGTTGCGACTTGTGGTACCGCGCGCGCAACGCTTCGCCGTGCGTAGGATGGTTCAAGCCGTAGAGCGCGGGCAACGATTTCTTTTTCGACAAAATATCGGTCGCGGCGGATTTGCCCATCACGGCTGGGTCGCCCCAGATGCCGAGAATGTCGTCGGTGATTTGAAACGCGATGCCGATGTTTTCGCCGAACCGCGCGAACGCATCCAGTTGAGTCGCGTCCTCGGTTGCCAGCATCGCGCCGATGCGCGTCGCGGCGGAGATGAGCGCGGCGGTCTTGCCGCGAATCATTTGCATGTATTCGTCCACGGTCACATCGAGACGCGTTTCGAAACCCAGGTCGAGGAATTGACCGTGACAGAGCGCGAGCGTGGCTTTGTCAAACACATGGCTGATTGTCGCGCAACTCGCGAGCGGATAGCCGTCTTCGAGCATTCGATCCAACGCGAGGCGCGCCAAGACGAACATTCCGTCGCCCGCGTTCAAGCCCTGCGCGATTCCCCACACTTTCCACACCGCGGCGCGCCCGCGGCGTTCGTCGCTTTGATCTTCGATGTCGTCGTGAATCAGCGAAAAATTATGCGCCAACTCGATGGCGACCGACGCCGGCAAGGCGCGTTGCCAATTGCCGCATAATGCTTCGCAACTGAGCAAACATAACAATGGGCGAATACGTTTGCCCGGATGCGTGACGGTCGCGTGAAACTGGGTATCAACCCAGCCGAGATGATAGCGAAACATGCCATAGTACGTGGAGTACGGGGAATCCGGGGCGACGACGAGGCGACGCAATTCTGCTTCGAGCGCGGCGAGATATTTATTCATGCGCGATGACTCCGAATCAATCTTGACGGAAGAATCCAGTTTCGATTTGGCGCGCGCTAAATTCGTTCGAGATGCAAAGTGTTTTGCAATGCGTGTAAATCGCCTGCGCCGATGCCAAACATCGCGGTGCGTAATTCTTCTTCGAGCAGTTTGATGCCTTCGATGGTTATCTCCACGCCTTGCTCGGCAAGGCGCAACATCGGCGACGCCAAACCGACGAGCGCCGCGCCGAGTGCGAGGCACTTGGCGACCTCGATGCCGTCGTGAATGCCGCCGCTCGCGATAATCGGTAAATTGGGTGCGCCGCGTTTCGCGCGCACGAGACTGTCGGCGGTGGGAATGCCCCAGTCCCAAAATGCTTCCGCGAGCCGGCGCAGAAAACCGGTTGGCGCGCGCATCGCTTCGACTGCCGTCCACGACGTGCCGCCCGCGCCCGCGATATCCATCGCGGCGACGCCGGCGCTCGCCAGTTGACGCGCTGCATCCTCGGAAATTCCAAAGCCGACTTCTTTCGCGATCACCGGCACGTCGAGCGCGCGGCACACTTGCTCGATTTTGCCGAGCAGTCCTTTCCAGTTCACGTTGCCGCCGGCTTGCACGGCTTCTTGAATCGCGTTGAGATGGAGAATCAGCGCGTCGGCTTGGATCATCTCGACCGCGCGGCGACATTGCTCGATGCCGTACGCGTCGTTCAACTGCACCGCGCCGAGATTCGCGAACAGCAAAATGTTCGGCGCGACGCGGCGCACCTGGTACGTGTACGCGAGCGATGGTTCTTCGATTGCCGCGCGTTGCGATCCCAGCCCCATCGCGACGCCGGTCGCTTGCGCCGCGGCGGCGAGTGTAAGGTTGATGCGTTCGGCTTCGCCCGCGCCGCCGGTCATCGAAGAAATCAGGAGCGGCGCGCGCAAACGCTTGCCGAAGAGGGTGGTGGAAAAATCAACTTCGTTCAGCGCGAGATCGGGCAGGGCTTGGTGAATGAACCGATAACGTTCGAGTCCGTTCGTCGTTTGATGGAACTGGACATCTTCTTGCAGATTGATGCGGAGGTGCTCAAGTTTGCGATTGCGATGCGTGGTATCGTCTGGCATTCGAATCCTTGGTCAGCGCGCGAATTGCCGATGGCTGATGCGATGACACGCGCGGGATTATAACACAGAATCGCGGATGTATTACATTTGGCGCGCGCGTGTCAAGCGCACGGATTGGATGCCGGCTAATGCGGCGGCGCTCAACTCTTTGATCGCCGCGACGATGCGTTGGATCAGACGGGTTGGCTGCGACTTGGGTAGACTCTTGTAGATCGTTTGGGTAGGCACGGAACCCCCGGCAAGTTCGATGATGTACTGGAGCGCCGTGTCTAGATCATTCGCGTTTTTCGGATCGAGCGGCAGAAAGCGATCGTACAACGGCTTGGCGGCGTCCAGTTTGATTTCCTGGCATACGCGCGCTTGGACTTGATAGCATTTCAATTCTTGTTCGACCGAGTCCACCCAATATTTTTGCTGAACGTGGCAGAATTCATGCGCGAGAATACAGACGAGCCAATCGAAACTGGCTGGGTTGTCGAGGTGGGGATCAACGAAAACTGTGTTGATGATGTTGAGCGTAAATCCGCCGCTGACGAGTGACGAAAACGCGACACGCGTCTTGCGACGATGAACTTCCGCGACCAAATCCGCGCTGATGGCGAGTTGTCCCACGCGAGCAGTCGCGTCTTGCAGTATGGGGGATGTGATCTTTGCCGCCATAATCGCTCCTTGTGTGAGCCATCCACTTGACGAATCTTATGCCAAAAAGCATCGGGCGTCAATCGGCTTGAAGCCATTTGGGTGTGCGTCAAGTTTTTGGGTGGTGAAAAAACCTTGCGAAGGTTGAACGGCAATCATATTTGTTTTGCCGTCAAAACCTTCGCAAGGTTGAGTGTTCCAAAATTTTGACGCACACCCAAGCCATTTGTCAAATTTGACAAAATACCGCATTATGCGTAAAATCCGAATTCGCTCAAGAGCATCAAGATTTTTCGGGCGCGGGGCAAGTGCGAGTCGCGGTCGGTATTTTTTGTTGCGCGGGACTGCCAACTTTTTTTCGTTTCTTAGACTAACTTTTTTGTCACACCAGTCATCTTTTTTGCCACGTGTGACGATTTGCATTTTTCTCTGGCGGTCTTGCGTATACTCTCCCACCGTTCGGTCGGTGTTCTTCTCTCGTATTGCCTCGCGAATTGTCAGATGCGTTCTGTCTGAGAGGGAGTTCGCTGAAACGCGTTGCCCGAAAGCGTGTCGCCAACTCCTGTCCCCATCTCTCGCGCCTAATTGAATCGTTTGCATGCAACTGGTTGCTCCCCGCGTGAACAACCCGCGACGCGTATCCAGCAGGTTGACTATGCCCTCAGTTCGCCTGCCGGGCAGAGACGCCCGTCTTGCCCGCGCCGCCTTGCATGCCCATTTCGTTTTTTTGAGGAGTATTGAATGAGCGAATTGACGATGCCAACGGCAGTCAACAACCTGATGGCTGACCAAAAATCGTACGCCCGAATCCTCGACGTGCACAGCATCCCCACACTCATCCAAGTCCAGATCGAGTCGTTCAAGTGGTTCAAGTCTGATGGTCTGCGTGAACTTTTCGACGAGATTTCCCCGATCGAGTCTTTCAACAAAGAGTACAGTTTGCATTTTCCCGGCGACAATGACGCCGCGAAAAAATTTGGTTTGACTTTTCGCTTTGGCGATCCCAAGTACTCGGAAGCCGAGTGCCGCGAGATGGACATGACGTTCGCGGCGCCGTTGCACCTCAAAGTCGCGCTCGTCAACAATCAAACCGGCGAATACCAAGTGTCCGAAGTCTACATGGGCGACTTTCCGCTGATGACGGATCACGGGACATTCGTCATCAATGGCGCGGAACGCGTCGTCGTGTCGCAGTTGATTCGTTCGCCAGGCGTCTATTTCAGCGCGGACGAAGATCGCGCGACCGGTCGCGTCCTCTGTTCGGCAAAGTTGATTCCGAATCGCGGCGCGTGGCTCGAGTTCGAAACGTCCAAGCGCGATATTCTTTCCGTCAAAGTGGACCGCAAGCGCAAGATTCCGATCACGATGTTGCTCAAAGCCATCGGCGTTGGCGAAGGGCGCGATGACGATTTGCTCAACTTGTTTGCCGGCGTGGACAACAACCCGGAGCACGAGTACATCCGCACGACGCTGGATCGCGAATCGCCCAAGCTCGAAACGATTGATCAATCGTTGCTTGAGTTCTACAAAAAGATGCGTCCCGGCGATCCGCCGACGCTCGACAACGCCAAGAACTTTTTGGCGACGTTGCTCTTTACGCAACGTCGCTACGACTTGGGCAAAGTCGGTCGCCACAAATTGAATCGCCGTTTGTACGGCACGGACGTTCCGGTCAGCGAAATGCCGCAGGAACGTATTTTGCGCGCCGACGACTTGATCAAAGTCATCGAGCGCATGATCATGGTGAACAACGGCGTCGAGCATGGTGACGACATTGACCATCTCGGCAATCGCCGCGTCAAAACCGTCGGCGAGTTGATCCAGAACCATCTCCGTATCGGCTTGCTGCGCTTGGAGCGCGTCGTGCGCGAGCGCATGAGCGTGCGCGACCCAGAGCAAATGTCCGCGATCAATCTCGTCAACATTCGCCCGGTCGTCGCGGCGATGCGCGAATTTTTCGGCGGCTCGCAGTTGTCGCAGTTTATGGATCAAACGAATCCGCTCGCGGAACTGACGCACAAGCGCACCTTGTCCGCGTTGGGTCCGGGCGGTCTGCGTCGCGAGCGCGCCGGCTTCGACGTGCGCGACGTGCACCACTCGCACTATGGGCGCATTTGCCCGATTGAAACGCCCGAAGGTCCGAACATCGGTCTGATCGGTCGTCTCGCGACGTATGGACAGATCAACGAATTCGGTTTCATCGAAACGCCGTACCGCGTCGTCAAGAATATCGCCGTCAACAAAAAAGACGCGATGCTGGGTCGCATTGTCCGCGAAGAAATCAAAGACGCGGAAGGCAACAAGGTCATCGCAAAAGCCGGCGCGGTGATTGACGACGACCTCGCCGAAAAGCTCGCGCATTTGCCGCGCGGCACCGAAATTCCGGTGCGCGCGTACGCGACCGACGAGATCAAGTATCTCGCCGCGGACGAAGAAGATCGTCACACCATCGCGCAGGCGAACGCGCGCGTGGACGACCTGGGTCAGTTCCTCGACAAGCGCGTGGAGATTCGCCGCCGCCAACAATTCCTCACCGATTCGGTGGATCGCGTTGAGTATCTCGACGTGTCGCCGAAGCAAATCGTCGGCGTGTCCGCCGCGCTGATTCCGTTCCTGGAACACGACGACGCGAACCGCGCGTTGATGGGCTCGAACATGCAGCGCCAAGCGGTGCCGCTGTTGCGCCCCGAAGCGCCGGTCGTCGGCACGGGGATGGAAGCGCAAGCCGCGCTCGATTCGGGTCAAGTCGTCGTCGTGGATGAAGATGGCGAGGTCATTAGCTCGACCGCGAAAGAAATCAAGATTCGCAGCGGCAAAAAAGATCGCACGTACGTGTTGCGAAAATACAATCGGTCGAACCAATCCACTTGCATTGACCAGCGTCCCATCGTGACACGCGGGCAAAAGGTGAAAAAGGGTCAGGTCATCGCCGATAGTTCTTCGACCGAAAACGGACAAATCGCGCTTGGGCAAAACGTCGTCGTCGCGTTCATGAGTTGGGAAGGCGGCAATTACGAGGACGCGATTCTCATCAGCGAACGCATGGTACGCGAAGATAAATTTTCGAGCATCCACATCGAAAAGCACGAGATCGAAGCGCGCGACACGAAACTGGGTCCCGAAGAAATCACGCGCGATATTCCCAATGTCGGCGAAGATGTGCTCAAGGACTTGGACGAAGAGGGCGTCATTCGTATCGGCGCGGAAGTGGGACCGGGCGATATTCTCGTCGGCAAGATCACGCCCAAAGGCGAGACTGACCTGACGCCGGAAGAAAAATTATTGCGCGCGATCTTTGGCGAAAAAGCGCGCGAAGTCAAAGACTCGTCGCTCCGTTTGCCGCACGGCGAGCGCGGCAAGGTCGTGGACGTGCGCGTCTTTACGCGCGACGAACACAGTGAGCTTTCCGCGGGCGTGGACAAACTGGTGCGCGTTTCGATCGCGCAACAACGCAAGATCACCGAAGGCGACAAGATGGCGGGGCGGCACGGCAACAAGGGTGTCATCTCCCAGGTTGTGCCAGTCGAGGATATGCCGTACCTCGAAGATGGAACGCCGGTGGACATTATTTTGAATCCGCTCGGCGTGCCTGCACGTATGAACATCGGTCAGATTCTCGAAACGCACCTCGGCTGGGCGGCGGACCGACTCGGTTTCCGTGTCGTGTCGCCGGTGTTCGACGGCGCGGACGAAAAGGAAATCAGCGCGGAACTCGCGCGGTCATGGTTGATTGATCGCGCGTGGAACCAGGTGACGAATCGCGCGTGGGAATGGTTGCGCGAGCAAGAGTACAACCTCGACGATTTGAACGACGAAGACGAAGCGCGGTTACTGTATCTGCAAGATTGGCTCAAAGGTACGGAACGCCGTAAACTGGCGACCGATCGCGTCTACGCGCGACGCCAAACCCTGCGCGCCTGGCTCGCCGAAAAAGGGTACGATCCCGATTTGGTTTTGTGGTTCGAGGATGAAGAACGCACGCTCGACGAACGCGCCAAATCGGATACGACGGCGCGTGTCGCGTGCTATCGGTTGTGGCTCGACGCGTACGGACGCACCGTGTCGTCGAAGCTGACGGAAGAGCAACTCGTCGCCGAAGTGACCAAACTGAGCCACGACCTTAAGGTTCCGTCGCCGACGTCCGGCAAGATGGTGTTGTACGACGGCAAGACCGGGTTCCGCTACGATCAACCAGTGACCATTGGCGTGATCTATATGATGAAACTCGCGCACTTGGTCGAAGACAAAGTGCACGCGCGTTCAACGGGTCCATACTCGCTCGTCACCCAACAACCATTGGGCGGCAAAGCGCAGTTCGGCGGTCAGCGTTTCGGCGAGATGGAAGTGTGGGCGCTCGAAGCGTACGGCGCGGCGCACACGCTCCAAGAAATGCTCACCGTCAAATCGGACGATGTGACCGGACGCGTCAAGACGTACGAAGCCATCGTCAAGGGCGAAGAGATTCTCGAACCCGGCGTGCCGGAATCGTTCCGCGTGTTGGTGAAAGAGTTGCAATCGCTCGGTCTGACGGTAGAAGTGTACGACCAAGAAGGCGAGCGTTTGGCGTTTGGCAAAGAAGAGAGTGAAGAACGCGTGCCGTCGCTCGGCGCTGGTGGTTTGATGGGCGCTGGTGAGCAACCGATGGATCGTAAAGCCGCGATGCGCGAAAAATTCGCGCGTGGCGAACGCATTGGCGGCGGACGTGCTCGCCGCAATCGCAAAGCGAGTGAGGAGTAGACAGATGGAGTTACGTGATTTCAGCGCCATGCGCGTCAGTCTTGCCTCGCCCGACCAAATTCGGTCGTGGTCGTACGGCGAAGTCGTCAAGCCCGAAACGATCAACTATCGTACGCTGCGTCCCGAACGCGACGGTCTGTTCGACGAGCGAATCTTTGGACCGACGCGCGATTGGGAATGCGCGTGCGGCAAATACAAAAAAATTCGCAATCGCGGCATCATCTGCGATAAATGCGGCGTCCAAGTCGCGCCGGCGCGTGTGCGCCGCGAACGGATGGGACACATCGAACTCGCGTCGCCGGTCTCGCACTTGTGGTACGTGCGCGGCGTGCCGTCGCGCATCGGTTTGTTGCTCGATTTGTCGCCGCGCGCGCTCGAACGCGTTTTGTATTTCGCACAGTATATCGTGACGCGCGTGGACGAAGACGCGCGCAAGCGCACAATGCAACGCCTCTCGAAAGAAGCGCAACTTAAGCGGCAGGAACTTGAGCAGAAAGCCGAAGCGGAAATCGAAACGCTGAACAAGCAATTCGAAAAAGAAACCGATACGCTCTCGCGCAAAACCGATGGCGCGCTCGAAAAACTCGACGAGCAACTCGCCGAGAAGACCGACCAGGTGATGAGCATCGCCAAAAAACTGGAAAACCGCATCGAAGAAGCCAAGGGTTCGGAAATCCGCAAGGCAATTGTCTTCGAGCCAACCGGCGACATCATCGCGGAGGAAGGCGAGACGGTCGCGACGAAACATCGCAAGCGTTTGAATGAAGTGGTGCAGGCGCACATCGCCGAAATCGAAAAAGACATTCGCGCCAAGCAAGCCGACAAGCGACTGCTCCTCGACGCGGAGCGCGAGCAAAAGCAACACGCCTCGAGCGAGGAAATCGCCAAGGTGCGCCAACACCTGGATGTGCAACTCGAAAAGGTGGAGGACGCGCACGACGAACGAATGGACGACCTCAAAGCGATTCGTGTCGGCGAAGTCATCAACGAAGCGCGCTATCACGAGATGCGCGACAAGTGGGGCACGCTCTTTGAAGCGGGCATGGGCGCGGACGCGATCTATCAAATTCTCACCGGCGTCAACCTCGACGAACTGGGCGAGCACGTGCGCGAGACGATCAAGACGACGCGCTCGAAGCAAAACAAGAAAAAAGAAATCAAGCGTTTGCGCGTGATCGAATCGTTGCGCGGGTCGGGCAATCGTCCCGAGTGGATGGTGCTCACGGTGTTGCCGGTCATTCCGCCAGACTTGCGCCCGATGGTGCAACTCGATGGCGGTCGTTTCGCGACGAGCGACCTGAACGATTTGTATCGCCGCGTCATCAATCGCAACAATCGTTTGAAGCGTCTGCTCGAACTCGGCGCGCCCGAAGTCATTGTCAACAACGAGAAACGCATGTTGCAAGAAGCGGTGGACTCGTTGATTGACAATTCGCAGCGCGGCAAAGCCGTGTCGCAACGCGGACAACGCAAGTTGAAATCGCTGTCCGATTTGCTCAAGGGCAAGCAAGGTCGTTTCCGCCGCAACCTGCTCGGCAAGCGCGTAGATTATTCCGGACGTTCCGTCATCGTGGTCGGTCCGCATTTGAAACTGAATCAATGCGGTCTGCCTAAAAGTATGGCGCTCGAATTGTTCAAGCCGTTCGTGATGCGGAAACTCGTCGAATACAATTACGCTCACAACATCAAATCCGCCAAGCGTCTGGTGGACCGCGGCTCGTCCGAAGTCTGGGATGTGCTCGAAGAGATCATCAAGAATCACCCGGTGTTGTTGAACCGCGCGCCGACGTTGCATCGTCTCGGCATCCAGGCATTCGAAGTGTTGCTCGTCGAAGGCAGCGCGATTCAAATTCACCCGCTCGTGTGCGCGGCGTTCAACGCAGACTTTGACGGCGATCAAATGGCGGTACACGTGCCGTTGGGCGAAGCGGCGAAGAACGAGGCGCGCACGCTGATGCTCTCGTCGTCGAACTTGCTCAAGCCCGCGTCCGGCGAACCGATCGTCGAGCCGACCAAAGACATGGTGCTCGGCGTGTACTATTTGACGATGCAAGAGGACGGCGCTAAGGGTGAAGGCAAGGTATTCACGTCGCCCGAGGAAGTGATCTTCGCGTACGACCTGGGTTTTGTGGACCTGCATGCAAAGATCAAAGTGATGCTTGCGGAAAACAAGGCGCGCGGTACGCGCCGCCGACTTTCCGAGACGACGGTTGGGCGCATCATCTTTAACGAAATTCTGCCGCCCGAAGTGCGCGGCGCGAATGACGCGCTCGACAAAAAGAAACTCAAGGAACTTGTCGCCGCGGTGTACGACAAGCTGGGTCCCGAAGGTACGGCAGAAATCGTGGACCGCATCAAGGAAATTGGTTTCCGTTTTGCGACACGGAGCGGATTGACGATTGCGATTGACGACATTAACGTACCCGCCGAAAAGAGCGAAATTTTGGATCGTGTCAGCGCCCGGGTTGCCGAAGTCGAGCAGCAATATCGTCGGGGTCTGATTACGGAAGACGAGCAATATGTCAAGACGGTCGAGTTGTGGACCGAAGCAACGGAAAAAGTAACCGAAGCTGTGGCGAAAGGGATGAACCCGCGCTCGCCGATTCGTGTGATGGCGAACAGTGGCGCGACCAAAGGCGGTTTCCAACCAATTCGCCAGCTTGCCGGTATGCGGGGCTTGATGGCTGACCCGGCTGGTCGCATTATCGCATTGCCGATCAAATCGAATTTCCGCGAAGGTCTGACCGCACTCGAATACTTTATCTCGACGCACGGCGCGCGCAAAGGTCTTGCGGACACGGCGCTGCGGACGGCGGACGCCGGTTACTTGACGCGTCGTCTCGTGGATGTGGCGCAAGAGGTCATCATCACCGAAGATGACTGCGGAACAAGTAACGCAATCTGGATTGACGCGACCTCGAAAGAACGCACTGGCGAAAGTTTTGCCGAACGTGTGATGGGACGCATCGCCGCCGCGCCCATCGTCAACCCCAAGACCGGGGATGTGATTATCGCCGCCGGCGAAATGATCTCGGAAGTGTCGTGGGCGCAAGTCGAAGCCGCCAAAGTGGACAGGGTGTTTGCGCGTTCACCGCTGACCTGCCAATCGCGACATGGCGCGTGCGCCAAGTGCTATGGGCGCGATCTCGCGCGCGGTGGTTTGATTGGCATGGGCGAAGCGGTCGGCATTATCGCCGCGCAGTCCATCGGCGAACCTGGGACGCAGTTGACGCTCCGTACGTTCCACACCGGTGGTGTGGCAGGCGTCGAAGACATCACGAGTGGTTTGCCGCGCGTCGAAGAATTGTTCGAAGCGCGCGACCCGAAAGGTGAAGCGTTGCTCGCCGAGATTGACGGCGTGGTCGAGTTGTTTACCGACGGTGAAGAACGCAAACTACGCGTCGTCAACGCGCACACCGAAACGGACGAGTACGAACTCGAACGCGGGTTCAAGGCGCAAGTTGCCGACGGCGATGAGATCGAAAAAGACCAAGTGCTTGCCTTGAACGACGACGACGAAATCGTTGCCAAGCACGAAGGCAAGGCGTTCGTCGAAAAAGGCAAGATCACTGTGCGCCGCGAAGTGCGCGAAGAAGTGCCGTACGATTTGCCGGCGAACTCGCGCGTGCGTGTGGAAGATGGTCAACCTGTCAAAGCGGGCGACCAACTGAGCGAAGGTTCCAAGAACCCGCGCCAGCTTTTGGAGATCATGGGCTTGGAAGCGACCCAGGTTTATCTGCTCGAAGAAGTTCAGCGCGTGTACCGCTCGCAAGGCGTGAACATTCACGACAAGCACATCGAGATCATCGTCTCGCAAATGTTGCGCCGCGTGCGCGTCCTGGGTTCCGGCGACACCGATCTCTTGCCCGGCGAAATTCTCGACCGCCGTGCGTTCGAGGAGCGCAACGCCAAGATCATCGAAGCCGGCGGTTCACCCGCCAAAGCACAACCGATCATTCTCGGTTTGACGCGTTGCGCGCTCGCGACCGAATCGTTCCTCGCGGCGGCGTCGTTCCAGGAAACCTCGCGCGTGTTGACCGACGCGGCGGTGCGTGGTCGCGTAGACCAGTTGCGCGGCTTGAAGGAAAACGTCATTCTCGGCAAGCTGATTCCGGTCGGCAGTGGCTTTCGACCGAATGCCACGCTCGTGGACTTGGGACCGACGCCGACAGTGACGGTGGACGATATTTCGGAAGAATCCGCTGAAGTGGCGGCGTAATTCCGGTAGGGTTAGGGTGGGCTGATGAACGAAGGTTCAAAGCAGCCAGTTTCTGACTCTTGAAACATACCGTTTTTGTTCCGCTTGGAAGCGTCGGAGTGCTACTTGCATTTTAACAATTTTCCGTTATGCTTGGTTTATCCTATGC
>JACRBM010000023.1 GCA_016219275.1 Chloroflexota bacterium | reverse complement strand
GGCGATCGCCGCGATGGAGGAACCGGATCGCGCCATGGCAAAGCGGCTCCATGCGATCATCAAAGCCAGCGCGCCAGCCCTCTCGCCGAAAACCTGGTATGGGATGCCCGCGTATGCCGACAAGGACGGCAAGGTCGTCTGCTTCTTCCAAGCCGCGCAGAAGTTCAACACGAGGTACGCGACATTCGGCTTCCAAGACACGGCGAACCTCGACGAAGGCGCCCTGTGGCCGGTCGTTTTCGCGCTGAAGGAGTTGACTGCCACCGAAGACGCAAGGATCAGCGCGCTCGTGAAGAAAGCGGTGAGCTGAGGACTGATCGCAAGTGTACGAGATCCCGACGGTAACATCATCGGGCTGATTCAGTAGCCGTGAGCGCGCCAGCGACAAATCTATATTTCGCTCGCGCGCACTGTGCGGTCGCGCAAGTAATTTACCAGAAACATTCACCCGCCCAACAAAGCGTGCACTGGACGCCGGGGACTGCCGCTTCGCGGCGTGCGCAAATCTCAAGCAGTTTTCTACGCCTCAACCTTTTTCCGCTCGGACGAGGTTCCCCCGTCCGCCCCAGCGCCAGTAACACAAACCGTTAGCCCGCTCTCCTCTATGCAACCAGAGCCATGAACGCTGTATAGTAGAATGCCCAAATCGCCAGAGAAGCCAAGATACTCAAATGTCAATCACCGTCGTACAAGCGCGCCCTGATTCTGCCGATGCCGTGCAACTCATTACTGAACTTGACGCGCACCTCGCTGGGCAGCCGTATCCGCCAGAAAGTCGTCATGCGTTTAGTATCGCCAAGCTCGTACAGGAGGGCGTCGCTTTCTTTGTCACGCAGTATGAGGGACAACTCGCCGGGTGTGGCGGCATAAAGCTGTTTGGCAGAGAGTATGGCGAAGTCAAGCGGATGTATGTCCGACCCGAGTATCGCGGATTAGGGATGGGTAAAGCCATGCTCAATCACTTGGCGGAGTACACCCGAGTACGGCAAGTGAGCGTGTTACGCTTGGAGACGGGGATTTATCAAACGGACGCGATAGGATTGTACGAAGGATTCGGATTTCAGCGCCGACCGCCGTTCGGCGAATACAAAGACGATCCCTTGAGTGTCTATTACGAAAAGACCATCGCGTGAATCATACGCTTTGCCAGTCAAGGAGAGAGATGTTATGGAGTACGATAAAGACAAGGTTGACGAAATGGTATTGGCGCTTTTATTCCTCACAAGCTCTCACGATAAATATGCGACCCGGGCATGGAAGGGCTTGGATTGGGAAGCGATGGATAGGTTGTACAATAAAGGATACATTGGCAATCCAAAGGGCAAAGCCCTGTCAGTTGTTCTGACCGATGCGGGCGCAAAACTTTCAAAAGAGTTATTTTTCAAATATTTTGGAGCAAAAGAATAAAGCCGCGCACATGACACAGAATGCAGTATCTACGACGAACCGTCGGCAAGTGCGAATAAGCAAGCCAAGATTCACGCATCATGCATCACGCAATACGCAATACGCAGTAAAACATCGCGTATTGCGTATTTATCGTTATTGTTTCCGCTTCCCCCACACATCCGCGTTCACCAAATTCGGCGGACGCTCGCCACGCAAAACCATCAACACCTGCTCCGCCGTCTGCGACAACATTCGCAACATCGCCTCTTGCGTGAACGAACCCAGGTGCGGACCGACCACGACGTTATCAAATGTAAGCAAGGGATGATTCGGCGGTGGCGGCTCTGTGTTGAACACATCGAGTGCCGCGCCCTTGATCCAGCGTTCGCGCAACGCACGCACGAGCGCGTCCTCGTCCACGACCGGCGCGCGCGCCGAGTTGATCAAGTACGCCGACGATTTCATCGCGCGCAATTGTTTCTCGCCGATCAGCCCGCGCGTTTCTGGCGTGAGTGGACAATTGATCGAAACGAAATCGCACTGCGGAACCAGTGCGTCCACACTCGCGACCAACTCGACGCCGCATTGCTTCATCCGTTCCGCGTTCGCGTACGGGTCGAACGCGAGTACGCGCATCCCAAACGCACTCGAACAAATCTGCGCGACGCGACTGCCCACACGCCCCGTGCCAATCAGACCCAGGGTCTTGCCGAACACATCGTTGCCCATCAACGCGCTGCGCCCCGCCCAGTTTTCGACGCGCGTCACGCGGTCGGCGTCACGCAAGCGATGCGACAACATCAAAATCCACGCGATCACTTTCTCGACGACGGGCTGGGTCGGCGCGTCGGGCGTGTTGACGACACAGATGCCGCGCTCGGTCGCCGCACGCAAATCCACATTGTCCACGCCGATCCCAGGACGACCGATCACACGCAACCGCGGCGACGCGTCCATCACCGCGCCGGTGAATTGCGGTTGCACAACGGTGATGACCGCCGCACTATCGCGCATCGCGATCAGCCAATCGTCACTCGCATCAATCGGTCCGACGACATGCGTTTCGCGCGCGAGCATGTCGAGCACCGACTGCGGAGTGTCCGGGAAAACGATAAGAACTTGATTCATTGTGACTCCTTGAAACGACCGCCGCAAAATCTATTCGTGCATAATTTCTTGAATCGCTTGTTCCACCGATTCGCTTCGCCCGCTGAACACCCGCGCGAGAATCGTCAAGCCGAACAAGGTGTCTTCGGGCGAGGGCGTGAGACGGTACGCGATGTCGAATTTCGCGGCGATGAGTTCGCGCAGTTGTTCGATCTTGTACGCCAGTCCGCCAGAAAAAACAATCCGCTCCCACGCGCATTCCGGTGAGAGACGATGCGCGCACGCAAAATAATTTTCTGCCATGTTCTCGAACGCCGCGCGAAAGAGATGCCCGACATTGAGATTGTCTTCGCGGATATCTTCGATTGCGCCACGCTCGCCGACCGCGCTGGCAAAGAACGCGAGATTGACGCGCAAATCGGTCGCGTCCACCTGCGCCGCTTGGCGCGTGATGTACTCCCACGCATCGAGTTCGATGTTCTGTGCGCGCGCGATTTCGGTGAGCACATCAACGAGCGCGGACAGCGCGCGTCCGGCAGGAATGTGCGTGATGATATTCAGGTACCGATCAAAGAACGGACGGGTTTGATAATCGCCAAACTGCAAACGCGGTGAGAGCAACGCAACCTGGGAACCGGTCGAGATGTTGATCGAAAGCTCGCGTTCGCGCAGCAGCGCGCCGACGAGCGCGCACTGCTGGTCGCCGACCGGCAAATAGCACGGCACGCGTTTGCCATCGAGATCGAGCCAGCCGATAATCGCGCCGGTGCGTTGTACTTGCGGGAATTGCAACGACGCGAGACCCAATCGTGCAATCACGTCGCGATGCCAATCGCTTGTGGCAAGGTCGAGCACGCCGTGAACCGACGCGTTCGTCGGGTGAATCGGCGGCGTCGTCGCGCACAGGTTTGCGAAAACGAAATCGCCGAGCGAAGATGGAATCACATCGCGCTCAAGTTCGCCGCGTTCCGCGAGCCAGAACAAGGCGCTCACCGGCAGACTGGGTTTCCACTCGCCGCCGGTTCGCTGGCGTTCGTCCGCCGAGATGCGCGACATCAGCACATCAAAGTACGTGCCCGCGCCAGACGGATGCGGCATCAACGCACGTTGATCGCGCCACGAGATGTAATTCGACAGCGGCGCGCCGCGCGCATCGGCAAGCACGACGCCTTGCATCTGATTGCACATCACGATGCCCGCGCAGTTGGACGCGTGCGGCATCAACGATTCAAGCATCGCACGCGTCGCGGCGACAATCGCGCCTGGGTCAATTTCGCAAAACAGCGGCGGCTGACCTGGGATCGGCTCGGGAAACGGGACGCGGTGAATCGCGGCAATGTCGTACGAATCCGCGTCCACAATCGCGCCTTTGATGAATGATGTGCCGAGATCGAGAGCGAGAAACTGAGGCAAGCCAGATTCCTTTATTTCCCTCATCTCCCTCATTTCCTTGAGATGGAACTGAAGGAACTCAGGGAATCATTTTTTCTCAATTGCTTCTTTGACCATCTTCAACCCCGCCACCGCGCCGCCGGTCACGAACTTGGCGTCGCTGCCCATCGGGATGTAGATGAAACCTTGGGCGACGCGTTTCGGTGCAGATTCGGGACCAGCCGCGCCGGTATCAATCCCAGGAATTTTGCCGGTGTTGCGACACGCCTGCACGATGCGTTCGAGCGCGCGCGCGTGTTCGTCGTGCTTGGCGGCGTCACGCGGATGAAAACCCATCGAGAGCGCGAGGTCGGCGGGACCGGTCATGCAACCGTCAATCCCAGGTACCGCCATGATCGCTTCGACATTTTCGATCGCGAGTGCGCTTTCGATCTGCACGGCGACGAAAAGTTGATCGTTGATCCAGCTAGCATAGTCATCGCCGTACGCGGCGGCGCGACCCCAGCCGAACGAACGTTCGCCGACCGGCGGATAGCGGCACGCGCGCGCAACCGCTTGCGCTTGCTCGACCGTTTCCACCATCGGCACGATGATGCCCAGCACGCCCGCGTCGAGCAGGCGCGCGATCTCCGAGTACGTGTTGTGAATCACGCGCGCGAAGGGCATCGCGGGTCCCGCGCAAATCGCGGCAACTCCTTGAATCTGCGAGTCGTGTCCCCATGAACCATGTTGCCCATCGAGCATCACAAAATCCACGCCCGAGTTGCTCAACAATTCCGCCGCGACCGGCGAACCCAGTTTTGCGGAATAACCGAACGCCGGTTCGCCGCGCAACATTTTTTGTTTAGCCAGATTGATTTTCATGTTTCCCCTTATTGCCTTCACCTGTTTTTTATCCGCGAATCACACTAATCTTCGCTAATTTTTGTTTTCTTATTCGTGGATTATGCTTTGTTGCGCGCGGCGACGACGACCGCGAGCGATTTGCTAGCCTCGGCAATCGTGCACGCGATTGGTTTATCTTCGGCAACACACTCTAGAAATTCGCGATCCTCCGCGCTGAACATATCGTCGCGTTCAGTTTCCATCTCCTCGATTCGCCGAGCGCCGTGCGACGCGTGATACACCGACACGGTGCAATGCTCCCACCGCGCAAACTCGACGATCATGACGCCCGTCGTACCAATCAATTCGATTTGGCGACGCCGCGGTCGTTGAAAGAAATCGAGATGCACACTTGCGACGCAACGATTCTCGAAATCCAGCAGAATCTCGACGACGTCCGGCGCGACGATGCCGATGTCGCTGTACGTGCCGCTGAACGCGTGAACGGCACGCACGTTTTGCCCGGCGTACCAGAGCGCGAGATCAATGTCGTGCATCAAATCGAACGCGCCGGTCGTTTGCGCGGAGAACAGGGTGCGATAATCGGGACGCACATCCGGCAAATGCTCGCCCATCAACGCGCGAATCGAAACGCACCGTCCAATCTCGCCCGCGTCGAGCAACTTTTTTGCGCGGAGCAGACCGGCGTGATAGCGGAAACATAAACCGACCATCACCTTTTTCTCTTGCGCGTCTGCGAGCGCAACCAAATCGTCAATGCCATCGTCCGAATCGGACAAGGGCTTTTCGGAAAAGACGTGTGCGCCGGCGCGAATCGCTTGCATCGCCATCGGGATGTGCATTTCGGGCGGCGTGCAAATCCACACCGCGTCCGGCGCAGCGCGCAACGCGGCGTCGAAATCGTCGTACAATTTCACTGATGGAGTTTGCGCGCACACCGCGTCGCGTTGTTCCGCGATTGGATCGCACGCGCGCAGATCGCGCACACCCAGGCGCTGCAACACGCGCGCGTGGCGTTTGCCGATGCTTCCGCAACCGGCGATGAGCACACTCAAACCCCAAGGGTCTGCGAGACCCTTTGGATTTTGTTGATTTACCACGCGGTCATGCCTCCGTCCACCGGCAAGTTGATGCCCGTGATGTACGACGACGCGTCGGACGCGAGAAACACCACCGCGCCCTTGATCTCCTTGCCGTCTTGTCCCATGCGTCCCATCGGCACGAGATTCGAGTACTGGCGCGTGAAGGTTTCGCTATGCCCGCGCCAGAATCCACCGGGGCTGATGCAGTTGACGCGAATGTTGTCGCGCGCGAGCGCGCACGCCATCTCGCGCGTCATGCTGATGATTCCGCCTTTCGCCGCGGCATAATCAATCGTCACGCCGCCCATCGGCGTGCCCTCGTAAACGCGATGATCCTTGCCGACCATGCCCGCAACCGAACCCAGGTTGATGATAACGCCGCGCTGCGCCGGTTTCATCGCGCGCGCAACGACGTGTTTGGAACACAAGAACACACCTTTCAAATTCACGTCCATCGTAAATTCCCACTCGGCGAGCGGACGTTGTTCGAGCGGCTTGTTCTCCGGCGTACTGACGACATTCCCGGCATTGTTCACGAGAATATCAATCTTGCCGAACTCGGCGAGTGTCGCGTCCACCATGCGCGCGACCTGGTTTTCAAACCGCACATCGCACGCGAAACCAACGACCTTGCGCCCGGTCTCTTGCGCGATTTTTTGCGCGGACGCGCGCGCGTCGCCGATGCGCCGGCTCGTGATCGCGACGTTCGCGCCGGCTTGCGCGAGCGCGACCGCCATGTCGAAACCCAGGTTGCGCGCGCCGCCGGTCACGAGCGCGACCTGGCCGCTCAAATCGAATAGCTCTTGGACAGTCGGATGAATCACACCGCCTCCACCTTCGCCGGGACCGTGACGTGTCGTATCCGCCACCAACCGAACAACACCAGCACCGTGGATATAAAAAACACACCGCGTAAACCAATCCCAGGAATCGTCATCAGTACCGTGCCCAGTAACGGCGCGACAATACCGCGTACGCCGAGCAGAAACGCGTGCAACGCGGTGTAATGACCGATCTGGTCTTGACGCGCAAATTGCATCACGGCATTCAGCCATCCCAGGTCGGAACCTGCCACAACAATGCCGGCGATTATGTACGCGACCGACGCCAACCACATATCGGTCGCAAGACCGAACGCGAGTCCAATGAACGCCATGAGGAAGAAATTGATCTGCACCGCCCAGAATCCACCTCGACGATCCACGAGTCGTCCCCACACCAGATAAAACGTCATCCAGGTCAGCGAGTTGATCATCCCAAGCCAGCCGACCTGACCATAGTTCAAACGCAATTCATCCACGAGCAAAATCGGGATGAGCGGCGCGATGAGCAGATTGCCAAATCCACAAATCGAAAACGCGATACTGTAATCGCGATAACGCTTGTCACGCCAAAAGATTCGCCAGGGTTCCAACAAATCGTGCTGGGTCTTGGACGGCGTGTCCGCGTAACGGACTTGACCGAACGTGACGCCCGAAAGAATGCCAAACAGCGCCGCAATCGGGAAGATGAGTTGATAACTCCACACGTCGAGCAATTGTCCAATGATCGGCGTCAGGATCGTCGCGCACGCGGTAAAGCCAACGCGCACGTATGCCATCGCGCGCCCGCGAATCGCCGCCGGATAAATCGCGCGCATGATCTCGACATAGCCGGTGACCGAGAGCGAGACGATCAACCAATGCGCGCAGACGAGCAAGACAAACGGCAACGGCGCGACGACGAACGGCGTCAACAAGAACAAGCCGCGCCCGATCGTCCACGCCGCGACCATGAACGGCAACTTGCGGCGTTGTTGCGTATAATGCGCCGCCAGCACCGCGATGATGTTGCCGACCGCCGGCGCGGCGGTGATGAATGAGAGGAGAAACGCGTCCGCACCGAGACGCCGCGCGACGACCGGCACGAACGTGTTGATCGCGGCAAGAAAAACGCCAATCAGCACGGCGGCGCTAAAATCGAGCAGGAGATTGCGCCGCAAATCGGCGGGGACGCTGTCCCAGTGATAACGCACGTTGTTGATGAAAGGAAAATTCATTCGCTCGTCAGTCAATCAATCGAGTATGTTACGCCGCGTTGAATTATCACCGATTCAGCGATTCTTGCAAACGGGTGTACGCGCGCAAGCGGTAGAGTTCCTTGCGCTCTAGACACAACAACGCCATCCGGAAATTGCGGATGGCGTTGCCTGGTACAATCCACCTTCAGCCGAATCACTTTTGCACGACACCGCGCAATGTCAACTCGCGCGCGCGATGACACGCGACGAAATGCCTGGGCGAAATTTCTTCCTGCACCGGCGTTTTTTCTTTACAGACATCCGTCGCGTAACTGCAACGCGGATGAAAATAGCAACCGCTCGGCGGATTCGCCGGATCGGCGACATCGCCTTGCAGGATGATGCGCTTGGATCGTAAACGCGGATCGGGCTTGGGCACCGCCGACATCAACGCCTCGGTGTACGGATGACGCGGTTGATAGAACAATTCCTTGGTCGGCGCGGTCTCGACAATGCGCCCGACGTACATCACCGCCACGCGATCGCTGATGTGCTTGACGACCGAGAGATCGTGCGCGACGAATAGGTACGTCAGACCCAGTTTCTCTTGCAGTTCGAGCATCAAGTTGAGAATCTGCGCCTGCACCGACACATCGAGCGCGGATACCGGTTCGTCCGCGACGACGAGCCGCGGGTTGAGCGCGAGCGCGCGCGCGATGCCAATGCGTTGGCGCTGTCCGCCGCTGAACGCGTGCGGATACCGGCGCATATAGTCCGGGCGCAAGCCGACGAGTCGCAACAATTCCGCGACTCGCTCGGTGCGCTTGTTCGCATCTTTTTCGCCGTGCACAAGGAGCGGCTCGCCGACAATATCGAGCAAGGTCATGCGCGGGTTGAGCGACGAGAACGGGTCTTGGAAAATCATCTGCATCTGGCGGCGCAACGGTTGCAATTGCGTCTTGGGTAACTTTGCCACATCGAGTGTCGCGCCCGCTTCCGTGTGGAACATCACCTGACCTTCGGTCGGGTCGAGCGCGCGCAAGATGCACCGCGAGGTCGTCGTCTTGCCGCAGCCGGACTCGCCGACGAGCGATAGCGTTTCGCCTTGGTTGATGTAGAATGTCACGTCGTCCACCGCGCGCACCTGCCCAACGACCTTTTGCAGGATGCCGCGTCGAATCGGGAAAAACTTGCGGAGGTTTTTGACGTCGAGAAGGATTTGTTCGTTTGGCGATTTCACGAGTTCTCCGATATACTTCACGACCGCTGTCCGCCGACGGCAGACCGCGTATTTCGCGGTGGTCAGCGGTCAGTTGTCTGCGGTCTACTTTTGATATAAAAAGCAACTCACCTTTTGATTCTCGTTCACCGCAATCAGCGCTGGCTCACTCCTGTCGCATGTGCCCGGCATGAAACTCTCACACCGCGGATAGAACGGACAGCCGGTCGGACGATTGTACGGATGCGGAATCGAACCGGTGATCGTCGGCAATTTTTCGCGCGATTCGGAATCAATGCTGGGAATGGATTGGAGCAACGCTTTGGTGTACGGATGCTTGGGGTTGTGGAAAATATCGTCCACGGGACCTTCTTCGACGACGCGACCCAGGTACATCACGACCACGTCATCGCACATTTCGGCGACGACACCCAGGTTGTGCGTGATGAGCATGATCGCCATGCCGCGTTGGTTTTGCAAATCGCGCAACAAGTCGAGAATCTGCGCTTGCGTCGTCACGTCGAGCGCGGTCGTCGGCTCATCGGCAATGAGCAAGCGCGGATTGCACGACAACGCGACCGCGATCATCGCGCGTTGGCGCAAACCGCCGGACAACTCAAACGCGTACTCGTCAATGCGCCGTTCCGGTTTCGGAATGCCGACCGAGCGCAGAGCTTCGATACCACGTTTGCGCGCCTCTTGCTTGCTGACGTTCATGTGCAACTGCACGGCTTCGACGATTTGATCGCCAACCGTATGCACCGGACTGAACGAGGTCATCGGCTCTTGAAAGATAAGACCGATTTCTGCGCCACGAATCGCGCGAATATCCTCGCCATCGGGATGCAAACGCACGAGATCCATTTCCTGCCCATCGGCGCGGCGCAAGATGATCTCACCTTCGACGATCCTGCCGGGCGCGTCAACGATCCGCAGAATGGATTGCGCGGTCACGCTCTTACCGCACCCGCTTTCGCCGACGATGCCGAGTGTTTTACCGGGCGCGAGATCGAACGACGCGCCATCCACCGCCTTGACCGTGCCTTCGTCTTGGAAGAAATAGGTTTTGAGATTGCGAACTGAGAGTAAAGGTTTATTTCCGTTTTGCATGTCTAGTCCGATAGTCGGATCGTCTCGTAGTCAAATAGTCAGCGACTATTCGACTATCCATAAGGATCCGCCGCATCACGCAGACCATCGCCGGTAAAGTTGAACGCGAGCACCGCGATAATCACGGGGATGACCGGGAGCAACAACCAGGGTGAAATCGCGAGCGATTGAATATTTTGCGCGTCTTGCAACAGCACACCCCAACTAATCGCTGGGGGACGCAAACCGAGACCCAGGAAACTGAGCGACGTTTCGCTGATAATCATCGCCGGAATTGCAAGCGTCGTCGCCGCGATAATGTGGCTGATAAACGAAGGAACCATGTGCCGAAAGATAATGCGCGCTTTGCTACAACCGAGCAACTCTGCCGCCATTACAAAATCATCTTGCCGCAACGAGAGAAAACGTCCGCGCACAACGCGCGCCAGTTCGGTCCAGCCGATCAGCGAAATGATGATTGTGATCGCAAAATACACTTGCATCACATTCCAATCATTCGGGAGCGCGGCGGTCAGCCCCATCCACAGCGGAATGGTCGGAATCGAGCGCAGGATCTCGATGACGCGCTGAATCACCGTATCGAGAATACCGCCGGAATAACCGGAAATGCCGCCTAGCACGATGCCGAGCAAGAGTGAGAGCGCGACGCTGACCAAGCCAATCGTCAACGACGTTTGCGTGCCGTACATCAAACGCGACCACACATCGCGTCCTTGCAAATCGGTGCCAAGCAAGAACAACGATTCTTCCGGTTTGGCATCTTTGACCGCGAGAAGATGCACATCGGTTTTGAAAATTCCCAGGAATTTGTACGCGTACCCCGAACCGAAAATTTGAACGGGCACCTTGGTCTCAAGGTCGGGCACATAAACGCGCTTGAATGTAACCGGGTCGCGCCTGCCTTTGAGCGGATGCACGTACGGCGCAAATTTGCCTTCGTCGAACCAATGAATGGGCTGGGGTGCAACCAACGAACGTTGGGCTTCGGATTCGTTGGGATCGACGTACGCTAAAAAATCAACGTTGATGACGATCAGATAGAAAATGATCAAGACGACAGCGCCGATCATCGCAAGATGATGCTTGCGAAAACGCCACCACATCAATTGCCATTGCGTGGCGACGGCAACTTTTTCTTCGGCTGCAGTTGTCGCTAGGGGTTCCTGGGCGATTGCGATTTCCGCCATTATTGTCTCCCTAACCGAATGCGCGGGTCAACCCACATCAGCAACAGGTCGGAGATCAGCGTGCCGATGACTGTCAGCACACCCAGCAACAACACAATCGTCCCCGCCAGAAACATATCCTGCGCGATCAATGATTTAAGTAGGAGCGGTCCGACCGTCGGCAAACTTAAAACGAGCGAGACGATGATACTGCCGGAGACGACGTACGGCAGGAGATAACCAATCGTGCTGATAAAAGGATTGAGCGCGACGCGTACCGGGTATTTCATAATCACGCGCGTTTCTGATAATCCGCGCGCCCGTGCGGTCATCACATACGGCTTGCGTAACTCGTCCAGCAAGTTCGAGCGCATGATGCGGATCATCTGCGCTGTGCCGGCAACACCCAGGACAATAGCGGGAACCGGCAGATGCTTGATGAGGTCCCAAACTTTTTCCATACTCCACGGCGCTTCCGCATAATCGGCGGAAAACAATCCGCCCACGCTCATGCCAAATTGGGTAAAGCCAACGTACATCACGATCAGCGCAAGCATAAAGCCGGGAATCGCCAAGCCGATGAATCCGACAAACGTGAATATGTAATCCAGCAGAGAATAGCGTTTGACCGCCGAATAAATTCCAATCGGCAGTGCGAGCGCCCACGTAAATACAATCGCCGCTAACGATATGACGATCGTTAACATCAACCGGTCGCCGATGACATCCAGCACCGGCCGCCCCCACTCAACTGCCATGCCGAAATTGCCTTGCGCGATCAATCCCATCCATTTGAGATATTGAATGTATATCGGTTGATCGATGCCGTACTGTTCGCGCAGAGCTTGCTTTTCACCTTCGGTAATGCCAGCGCCTCCGGAAGACATTGTGTTTGCATACGTGTCCACAAAATCGCCTGGTGGCAACTGGATGATGAGGAATGAGAGAACGGTGATTGCCCAAATGGTGAGAATCGCTAACAGAACACGACGAACCATATATGCGATCATAGAATTGCCTTTGACCTAACCCCCTTACCCCCTTCCCTGCGAGGGAAGGGGGTTGGGGGGATAGGTCAGTTACGACTTGAAGAAGAAGGTGGCTGGACCAGAAGTGTACGGTGTGCGTGCGTGTTGTGCGTTCACCTGTCGTTCTGGAACGTTGCCCATGTTGTTCTTGATGATGCGAACGCCCATGAACGCCGGCGATTGACCCACCGTGCCAATGCTCCATTGTTGTTCGACAATGATCTTCCAAAGTTCTTTGGCGCTCTTGATCTGGTCTTCTTCTTTCTGACCGAATGCCGCGCGGAACAGGTCGAACGCGCGAATCATTTCGGGATCGTCCGGTTTCTTGCCTTGCTTGCCACCCGAGGCATACCATTGCGCGAATGCCATACCCATGTGACTCTCGGCAGTATCCACCGGCAACGCGTGACGCGCAAAGAGATAGAGCATTTCCGAACCATCGTTCGCCCAGGTGATCATTTGGTGTTCGCTGTTCGCAGTCTTGCCAAATGCCAGGTTACGTTCGGTCTCTTTGACGTCCACATCAATGCCGATCTTTTTCCAGTGTTGCTTGATCATTTCACCGATTTGGGTGTACGGCACAAACGCGCCGCCGACGGTGAGCATCTCAAAGCGCAGACGCCCCTTGCCATCGGTGCGGAGGCGGAACCCTTCGCTGTCTTTTTTATCCAAGCCCATCTTGTCGAGCAGGTCATTGGATTGCTTGAGGTCGAGCGTGCACCACTTTTTGTTCCACTCGGCACCTGGGCTATAGATCGTGTCGGGCGACGGAGCAGTTGAACCAGCTACGCCGACGCCGAGCCAGAACGCTTCGTTCAGTTGATCGCGGTCGATGCCGAGCGAAAGCGCGTGGCGGAAATCCTTGTTCCTGATCCACTTGGCAATTTCCGCATCACCTTCGTAGGCATTGCCCAGGTGAATCGCCACATCCGAGCCGTTAAAAGCCGGGTCGAGACGCACAGTGTAATTACCTTTCTGCGCGTTTTCCAAGAACACGGGCAATTTTGCCAGCGCCATGTGACGTTCTTGAACATCGTACTCACCGGCGATAGCGCGCAGGTTGGCAACTTCGGTATTTTCCGCGAGTGTCATCGTCAATTTGTCGATGTACGGCAGCTGGTTGCCTTCCGTGTCCACTTGCCAAAAGTACGGATTGCGTTCCATACCCCAAGTGGGTGTGTTGATCGGCGAGACCGTCTTCCACGGCGTCATCGTCGGACAGTCGGGATTGAGCGCCCAGGAGTAGCGGTTCTTAAAGTACGACACCCAGTTGTCGAACCCGGCGGCTTTGGCTTTCGCATTAGCCGCATCTTCGGATGAGTACTTGGGCAGGAATTGCTTGAGATAGTTTCCTGGGCAGTACGCGCCACCATTCGTTTGGAACGCGCCGCGCGTCGCAAAGCCCGCGCCCATCGAAGTACTTCCGGCGAGGATGTAGACAAAGTACGGATACGGTTCCGGGAATTCAAACGCGACGGTGTAATCGTCGATCTTTTTCATCACGCCGTCTTTGCCGTTGATCTGGAATTCAAAGAAAGGCGTCGCCACGAGTGCTTTGTTGAGGTACACATCTTCGTACCAGAACATGAAATCGTTCGCGGTGAATGGCGTGCCATCCGACCATTTTGCACCCTTGCGCAAGTAAATCGTGATAGTCTTGCCGTCGTCGCTGACTTTCCAGTCTTTCGCCAACGCGGGCACGATCTTGTTGCCGGTGTAATCAAAATGCAAAATCTTGTCGGCTGAGTTGATGCGGTTGCCATTTTCGTGGTCGGCGGGACCCGTGAACGCACGGCGCCAGTTGCCGCCGTACTTGCCGATTTCTTTGAGCGGTTTGACGACGTACAGGTCGGCAGGATCAGGCAAACGTTTCGCCACTTCGGGCAGTTTGCCGGCTTTGACGAGATCCGCAAGCATCGGCGCTTCTTTGAACGTCTTGGGGAATTGCGCGGTCTCGCGAATGATCGTGGGACCTTCCAGTTTGCCGACGAGCGTGCTACCCAGTTTGGCTTCAGTCGGTTTGGGTGCTGAAGTGGGAGCCGGGGCTTTGGTCGGTTCGACCTTGGGAGCGGCGGTTGGCGCAGCCGTCGCGACAGGTGCGCTCGTTGGTTTGGGTGCATCGGTCGGTTTCACCGCTGGCACGGCGGTAGGGGGAACTGCCGTGGGTGTCGGCGTCGCACAACTCGTGACGACCGCCGCAGTGCCCACTGCCGCGAGCCGAATGAATTCGCGGCGGGTAAGTTTCTTCACTGACATTTTGGTTACCTCCTCGTACCAAATGAAAAATGTTTGGGGGGATGTTCGAGTAAACGCAGGCGAGTTATCTCTGGGTTCGACTCCTCCTTGGTTTGGAAGTTGGATGTTGGATGTTAGAAATTGGAAATTGGAAGTTGGAAGTTGGAAGATAGATGTTGGAAGTTGGAAATTGGACACGTCTGCTTTCTAACATCCAACTTCCAACCTCTAATATCTAATTTTCAATTCAAAACGCGCGCGGCAAATATCCGAGATCGCGCGAAATGGCTTTGGCGATTTCGAGCACACGCGCGCCGATGCGCGGCACATCTGCCATCGCCAGACGCGCGCTCGGTGCGGAAACGCTGACGGACGCGACCGGTTTGCCGGCATGATCGAATACCGGCGCGGCGACGCAACGCCCACCAACCTCGTTCTCTTCGTCGTCGAGCGCAAAACCCTGCTCGCGCACTTTATCAAGTTCTTGCAAAAAGCGCGCGCGGTCGGTGATAGTTTTGGTGGTCACGGCGGGCAACCCATACTGCTTGATGAATGCTTGCGCGTCTGCCATCGGCAAACACGCGAGTATCGCTTTGCCAAGCGCCGTGCTGTGCGCCGCCGCACGCTTGCCGATTTCAGAATGCATGCCGAGCAATTTCGTGCCGAGCAAGCGTTCGATGTAGACCGCGTCGCCTCCATCGAGGATCCCTAAATTGACCGTCTCGTCAAGTTCATCGCGGAGCGATTGGAGCGCCGGGATCGCCACATCGCGGACCGGGATTTGATTCAACACCGAGGACGCGCGTTCGAGCAGTCTGAACCCTAGCCGATACTTGCGCGTGGTGGGATTCTGCGCGAGGTAGCCGTTGATTTCGAGTGTTCGAATCAAACTGGACGCGGTGCTCTTGTGTAACCCAAGTTGTTTCGCAATGTCCGTGTTGCCTAGTTCGGGGTTGCGTTCGTCAAAGAGGTTGAGGATATCAATCGCGCGTTGGAGTGAGCCGATAACTTTAGATGAGCGTTGCATTTGTCCCGCCATTGGGAAATCAGTACGACCAAAGAATACTTGCATCAGACGTTCAACAATGTCGTCCTATGCTCGACAATATAGCACGCTCCCCAAAAAGCGTCAATGTTCAAATTGGTCAAAAACGATTGCCGACCGCGCGGTTCAACGCCCCATCCAGCCGCCATCCACCGGCAGAATTTCGCCGGTCACGTAATCGGACGCGGGTGATGCAAGGAACAGCATCGGACCGACCAAATCGTCCGGCGTACCCCACCGCCCGACCGGAATGCGCGCGAGGATTTGCGGATTCCGTACCGGATCAGTTTGGAGCGCGGCGGTCATTTTCGTCGCCATATAGCCCGGCGCGATTGCGTTCACGCAGATGCCCTTGCCTGCCCACTCGTTCGAGAGGGCTTTGGTAAGCAATGCAACGCCGCCCTTGCTCGCGGCATACGCCGGAATCGTGATGCCGCCGGTGAAACTATTCAGCGACGCGACGTTGATGATTTTGCCGCGTCCTTGCCGGAGCATCACGCGCCCTGCCATCTGGCAAATTCCAAAGACCGATGTGAGATTCGTCTCGATGATATGATCCCAGACCTCGAGCGGGAATTCTTCAGCGGGGAATCGCCGCTGAATCCCATGCGCGGTCACGAGAATGTCCAGTCCGCCAAGCGATTCGAGCGCGCGCCCAAACGCGCGCGCCAATTCATCGCGTTGAGTGAGATCAACGCGTATGCCGGTGACGCGCGCATCGAACGACGCGACGAATTCGTCCAAGCGCACCGAGCGGTCCAAAATCGCGACGGTCACGCCAGCCGCATGCAAACCGCGCGTCAACGCCTGACCCAGGTCGCCCGCGCCGCCGGTGATGATCGCGCGCTTGCCGGTAAGATCGAAACGGTTCATCGGTTCCTCGAAAAGATTCATTGCCGCTCATCCTTGCGAAGGTTACGAAAATGCTTGGGCGACAAGGTCTCTTGCTTTCCAAAAGTGTTATCTATTCCGAAACAACGAGGAACCTTCGCAAGGATGGCGCTGATAAAGATTCTAACTTGCAAAAAAAGCGAACAGGAGTATGTTGTATCCGTCCGTGAGAATGTCTCATGCACAATCTATGCAATACGGAAGGAGCAACGCATGAATGCCGAAAGTTTCAACGACCCATCGTCGCTCTTGAACAAGCATCGCGCATTTTGGCAACGCGCCAATACAACTGCGCTCGTTAGCAAAATGGCGCAACCGTACTGGGGTGGCAAGCCGTACCCTCTGCGCGGACGCGACATCACCGAGCCAACCTCGATCGCGCCGGACGACATAGACCTTGATCGCTTACTGGGTTTGGATCGCCCATTGTCTCACTGGGCGCAAGACGATATGATCGAGTCGGTCGGCAACGTATTTCCAACCGCATGGATGGAATCCGTAATCGGTTGTTCGATTCACGCCTCGGCATTTGGATGCGTCGCCAAGAGTCCTGGGATTGATTTGCGTCAAGCCGCCGAAAATTTCTCGATGGATGCCGCGCTCAAATCGGAATGGTTCGCGGTGATGGTGCGTATGCTCGCGCGCGCCGACCAAGCCACGCAGGGGCAACTCGCCGTGCGACAATGGCACATGCGCGGCGTCGTAGATATGCTCGCCGCGTATTTTGGCGAAGCACAGCTGTGCACCGCCGTCTACGATGCTCCCGATGCTTTACATTCGCTCGCGGACAGGTTCGCGCAAACCTGGGTCGCGGTGGCACAACGCGGTGTGGAATTGCGCCAGCGATGGAACGCGGGCTATGTTTCAGCGTGGCGCGTCTACGCCCCCGAACCGGTCATTGATTACCAAGTTGACGCGTCGAGTCTGTTCTCCATCAAAATGTACCGCGAACATTTTTTGGAGGCAGATCGCCAAGTCTTGAGCGCGTTCCCGTATTCCATCGTACACACTCACGCGACCGGGTTGCGCCACGTCGCATCGCTCATCACGACCCCAGAATTACGCGGCATCGAAATTCACTTGGATCGCGAGACCGGCGTCTGGGAAAAGGAATCCATCCTGGCAACGTGCCGCACGATCCAAGCGCATAACAAAACGATTGTGCTGTGGGGCGAATTGGATTCGGACGAATTGCGCGAATTTCAAACCGCACTCGATCCGCGCGGCTTGGCAATCAATTACTGGGAACACTCGACCGTATAACATTGCTACCAGCAACCTTATTCGGACAAGTCGAAACCAAACAAGAAACCATCATGTCGGACGCGGACGAAAAAAATAATCCGCGTTTGTCCGCGTTCATCCGCGTCCAAATCTCACTTCCCCTTGACTGCCGCGAGCGCCTTCGCTTCCTCGCTCGTCTTGTAAAACTCGTCGAGCGGGTAACAGCCGGAGACAATGCCATTGCGCGGCGCGGTCGTGCAATCGCTGAACGTGCGGCAAATCCGCTTGCGTTCGAGCGCGCGACCGGCGAGTACATCCGCGCACATTTCCGGGTACGTCAACACCATCCGACCCAGCGCGACGAAATCCGCTTTGCCAGTGCGGACGACATTCTGCGCGACGTTCGGCAAAAATTCCTGTAGGTACGAGTACGTCGAGCCGATGATCGTCATATCGGGACAATGCGCTTTCAATTCGGTTGCCGCGTTGACTTGTCGCGCGACGCCAACGAGCGGGTCTTCGGGCGGCTGATACCCATCGGACGGCGGAAACGTCGCGGGGCGCATCAGGTGCGGATTGTAGTACGGACTCGCACACGTGACGCACACCATTTTCACATCGAGCGAAGCGAGCAGATCGAGAAATTTTTTCGGCTCGGCGAGGTCAATCCCCAACCCGGTACCGTCGCCGCCGAACGCGTAGCGGTACGGTTTCTCGCACGATTCCGGTTCGCCCACCCCATCCATGCCTGGCTTGAACGGCACAAAATCCCACGCACTCAAACGCACGCCAATCTCCAGCCCCGGCGCGTTCGCGCGAATGCCCGCGATAATCTCGCGCGCGTAGCGCGTCCGATTTTCGAAACTGCCGCCGTACTTGCCGGGGCGATCATGCGCGCTCAACAACTCGTGACCCAGGTATCCGTGACAGTGTTTGATATCCACAAAGTGAAAACCGGCGCGTTGCGCGAATTGCGCGGCGGCGACGAAATCCTCGATCAAACGCGCGATGTCGCCGTCGCTCAACACCGGATAATCCGGCGGCACGCCGAACTTGCGATCCAAAATCGGATGATGATACGCGATCATCGGTTCGAGTTTCTTCTTGTCGTTCGGACGACAAAACCGTCCCGAGTGCGTCAACTGCAAACCGATCCACAAATCGTCGGCGTTCCCAAATCGCTCGCGATGCGCGTCAACGAGTCCCTCGCGCAGTTGGACAAACTCGCGCAGAAATTCCGGTTTCGCGGTCAACTGAAGCGGGTTCGCGCGTCCGTCGTGCCGCACGGCGACTGCTTCGCCACCCCAAATAAATTTCGCGCCGCTCAAACCAAACCGTTGCCAACGCCGCATCGTCAACTCGCTCGGACGACCATCGCGCGTGCCGTCCCAGCCCTCCATCGGCGCAACCGCGAAACGATTGCCGACGACGAAACCGTTCGGCAAGCGGTACGATTGCGCGAGCGGCGCGTCCGCGCCAGATTGAATCGCGTCGTCCAATTCCAGCGCGATGTTCGACGCGACCAAGTGCTTGCGAAACGCGTCGGTGGTTTTGAATGAAGCGATTCGAGGGTATGAAGGCATGAGTACTCCAGTATTCAGTATTCAGTGTTCAGTGTTCAGTGTTCAGTTTCTGAATACTGAACACTGAATGCTGGCATCACAATCTTCGCAAATGAAATCCGCCGTCCACGTTGATTACTTCGCCGGTCGAGTACGGCAGCGCGTCTTCGGCAATCGCGACGACCGCGCGCGCAACGTCATCCGGCTGCCCCCAGTGTTTGATCGGCAATAATCCTTCGGCGATCAGCTTGTCGTACTTGGCTTTGACCACACTTGTCAAATCCGTTTCGATGATCCCAGGACGAATTTCGTAAACGTTGATGCCGTACTCGGCGAGGCGATCCGCAAAGAGCGCGGTCATCATCGCGACGCCGGCTTTCGAGACGCAGTACTCGGCGCGATTGGGACTGCTGGCGTACGCGCTGAGCGAACCGATATTGACGATTTTCGCGTTCGGCGTTTTGAGTTCGATCATTTTCCGCGCGACGAGTTGTGTCAGGAAAAATGGTCCCTTCAAATTCGTCGCCATCACTTCGTCGTAACTCGCTTCGCCAACCTGAAGCATGTCGGTACGCACGCGCGGCGCCATACCCGCATTGTTCACGAGCAAATCAACATGACCGAAATGTTCGAGCGTCGCGGCGACGAGGCGCTCTCTGTCTTGTGTAACCGCAACGTCGCCCTGCACGATGATGCCGCGCCCACCAGCTTGGACGATTAAGCGCAATGCCTCCGCCGCCGCGTCCGCGTTGCCGCGATAATTGACGACAATCCCCCAACCGCGCGCGGCGAGTGCAACCGCAATCCCGCGACCAATTCCGCGCGCCGCGCCGGTGACGAGCGCGATTTTATCTGTCATCTCCGATGCCTTTCAGAAGGAGGGGGTAAACAGGTAGACAGGGAGACAGGTTTACTTGTCTCCCTGTCTACCTGTCACTGCCCCTCGTGCAAAACTTTATAGACTGCCTCAAGGAAGAAATACTCGCCCCACATCACGCTTTCGTCCACGCCCAGACCTTTGCGTTGATGGTACATCCCGTGCTTCAAAATGCCTTCCCAGCCCGGCGTTTCCATCGCGAGAAATTCCGGCTCGGTGAGCGTGTCGAGAATGTTTAGCGCGTAATCGCGATACAGGCGCGCGCGCGCCGTGTCGCCCGTGAGTTTCGCAAGATTCCACATTCCGCTCGCGGCAATCGCGGCGGCGGAACTTTCGTACGGCAGTTTGGGATTCGGCTCGTCCCAGTCGTTCGGCGGGACGCCATGCGCGGGTGTGCGCTCGATGTAGAAATTCGCGCACGCCTCAGCGGTTTGCAACAAGCGCTCGTCGCGCGTGAACGAGTACGCGGCGCCGAATCCGTACAACGCCCAGGTCAATCCACGCGCCCAGGATGAATCATTGCGAAAACCTTGATGCGTCGTTTGCCGGAGAAATTCGCCGGTGTTCGTGTCAAAGATTCCTTCGTGCGACGTACTGCCATCGCCACGCACCAGGTACTTGCGCGTCGTGAGACAATGCTGGGTCGCCTTGCGGAGCATATCGGCGTCGTTCAATTGTTGCGCCGCGTAGAAAATGATGCCGACATTCATCATAATGTCAATGAAGCAACTTTCATCCGAAACGAACGAACGCAAGTATTGACCTTTTTCTTTGAAACGCAACGACAACGTTTTGCCCGCGTGGACGACCACGTCGTTGATCACTGGATCGCCGGTCACATCGTACCAGCGTTTCCACGTTGACCAGAAGAGAAATCCCAGATCGTGCACGTTGCGATCATCTTTACGTTCTTCGATGAGGCGCGAATAGTATTCGGCTTTGGCGCGCCACGCGAAGCGCGCGTCGCCGGTATGTTGGAACATCAACCACAACTGCCCGCCGAGAAATCCTTCGCACCAGTTCGTCCACGACTCGCCGCTGTGTTTCCACTTGCCGTTCATCGTGTACATCGGCAATAGGCGCGGATACGTTTCGATGAGATATTTGAGCTGCTTGCCCGCGAAATCGAACGTGCGGGTGAGTTTGGCTTCGAGCGTTGTCATTGCAACTCCATATACCAAAACGACGATGTCAAACCGAGTTGTTTGAAAATTGCTTCAACTTCGACGACGGTTCTTCCGTGATATTCGAGCATCATTCGATTGTGATACCACAATTTCGAGAGTTCCCAGACTTGAGCAACCGTGAGTATTTCGCCGCGCGTCAGTTTATTGACCGCGCACAAACGGTCCACTGCGTCTTCCGACCGGAAGAGAAGAATCGTCGCTCAAGTCCGAATCAAATCATCATACCAGCGGCGAAACGGCACAAGAAAATGCACGCGCTCATCGCCGCTCACCACCTGACCATTCTGCACACGTAACGCAATCGGTTGTTGATTTTCCGCGCACATCGCTTCGATGGTTGCATCCGTGTGGAGCGCGGCAGGAATGCCCAGCGAATCCCAGGCACAATTCGCCCAGTACGTTTTTCCGTTCGCGTGAACCTGGAACGACGTAGGAATCGCGGAAAACGGATTCGCCATCCGAATGTTGTGTGTACCTGGGTCAAGAAAGATCGCGTGCCGTTGACCAAGTTCAACGTAGATCGTCGCGGCATGCTCCGGCGTCAACCCAAATCGCGTTGCCGCTTCATCTATCGTCGGCGGTCGTGTCGTCGCGGCGAAATGTTCGTAGACAAACGCGCGCACTTGCCAAATTAGGTCGTCACTCTTTTCACTCATCGCCCCCTCCTTTCACGCATCACGCCATTCGCCATCCGCTATCCGCCCTACGCCACCTTCAACGCTTGCATCTCCGCGCGAATCGCCAACTCGATTGCCTTGAACGTGTGCGCTTGCGTCATCGCGTTCTCGGTGCGATTCAAACAATCGAGAATCAGTTGACCGAAGAAGGGATAACCAACCTTGCCGTGAACCGGAATGTGATGCTCGCCCTGGTGATCTACGAGATAAACGTGATCGCCTTCCGATTCGCGCGCCACGTCGAGATACTTGCGAAGTTCGATGTAGCCATCTGTACCGAGAATGAACGTGCGTCCATCGCCCCACGAACCCAGCCCGTTCGGCGTGAACCAGTCCACGCGAAAATACTGGGTCGCCCCATTATCCGCGACGAGCGTCGCATCGCCAAAATCTTCCAAGCCCGGATAGTCGGGGTGATGATAATTGGCGACCTTGCTGTGCAAAACCTGGGCATCCTTTGCGCCGGCGTAAAATAAAAATTGCTCGATTTGATGCGAACCAATGTCGCACAAAATTCCGCCGTACTTGTCTTTTTCGAAAAACCACGCGGGGCGCGTCGTCAAACTAATGCGATGCGGTCCCATGCCGATGACCTGAATCACGCGCCCAATCGCGCCGGACTGGATCAACTCACCCGCATAGATCGCGGCTTCGACGTGGATGCGCTCGGAATAGTACGCCGCGTACTTTCGCCCGGTCGTCTGTACCTTTGCCTTCGCCGCGTCGAGTTGTGCGAGCGTCGTGAGCGGCGGCTTGTCCGCGAAATAATCCTTGCCGGCGTCCATCGCGCGCAAACCCAACGCGCAACGCTCCGACGCGACCGCCGCGCTCGCGACAAGTTTGATCGTCGCATCGTCCATTATTTCTTGTTCGGATCGCGCGACGCGCACGGCAGTGAATGTCTTGCAAAAATCCGCGACCTTTTCCGGGTCTGGGTCGTACACCCACGCGAGTTCCGCGCCGGCTTCGATCAAGCCGTTACACATTCCGAAAATGTGCCCGTGATCGAGTCCGATTGCGGCAAACCGGAATTCGCCCTTGCCGACGACGATGTTTGCCTTGCCTTTGGGCGCGTAACTCGCGCCGTCTGCTTTTTGAAATGTGGTCATGGCGGTTATCCAGACCTCCAAGGTTTTCGCGCTAGCGCCTCGAAGGTCTAATATTCATTTCTTCTCATCGCTTGCAGCGCCGACGATGATCGGGCTGTCCGCAAAATTTTCGACGCTCTTAGTTTTCTGGTGAAAGCGCTTGACGTTCGCGAGAATGCCTTCGCGCGTGTAGAACGGATTATCCGACGCGAGCGGCAGCCCCACGCGCGAGTTGGTGAATCCGGAAAAATAGATCGCGGTCACGAGTTCAATCGTGTTCCGTCCGACGATTCCGTCAATCAACAATTCCTCGCGACCCTCAATCGCCGCGAGAACGTTTGCAATTTGTCCGGCGTGCTTTTCATGCGCGAGAACAGGGAGATGCTCATACATCGCTTGAATCTGCGCCGCGAGCGCGGGAGCGTCCTCCGGAAAACCATTGTCGCGTTGGCGCGATGCTTTCACTTTCCAGGGTACGCCTACCGTCGCACACGCGCCTTGCACGACGAGTTGCTGCGGCTCGCCGTGATGCACAAGCGACGCGTTCACCTGCCCAATCGCGCCATTGGCGTAGAACAACACCGTCGTCGAAAAATCTTCGACTTCGGAATTCGGGTGCGCGATGTTCGCGACCATTGCTTGGAGCGATTGCGGCATGCCGACGATCCATTGAAACAAATCAATTTGATGGACGGCGTGATTGATCGTACACCCGCCGCCCTCTTTTTCCCAAGTGCCGCGCCACCACAAATCGTAATAATTCGCGCCACGCCACCAAAACGAATCTACTTGTGCGTGGCGAATGTCGCCGATGATACCGGATGCGACGATCTGTTTCAGTTTCATCAGCGGCGTGCGGTACCGATTTTGCGCGACGACCGAAAGCAATCGCTTGTTCGCGCGCGCCGCCGCGATCATTTGATCGCACTCGGCGAGGCAGGTCGCCATCGGTTTTTCGACGAAGACGTGCTTGCCCGCGTTGAGCGCGTCAATCGTCGCGGGCGCGTGCGCGAACGGCGGCGCGCAAATCGCGACGAGATCGCACCGCGCGTCGTCGAGCAACGCGCGATGATCGCGGTACGCCTTGGCATTCAAGTTGTACTTTTGGATTTTCTCCGCGATCTTGTCCGGATAAATATCCGCGAGCGCGACAATCTCGCAACGCTCGGAAAATTTCAGAAACGCTTCGATGTGTGTGTCGGCAATCGAGCCGGCGCCGATGATAGCAACTCGAATCATACCCTTTCCCTTTACGAATAAAAATCAGCGCCATCGCGCCGAACATCGAAACAAACAGAAGCGCACCCGCGCGCAAGTCCCGCGCCGAGCCACGCCCCGGCGACGCTTTTCCAATCACGCGACATCTAATCGAACCACTCGTCGCTGGGATCGAACGCGGGGATCGGAATGATCGCGATGCGAAGTTTGCCGAGCGCGCGATGGCGACACCCAGGTTTGATCATCACCGCGCTCATCGGTTTGACCGGCACACGCGCGCCGTCCAACTCCAACGCGCCTTCGCCTTCGAGAATCAAATAAATCTCGGTCAGCGTTTTGTGATAGTGCACCTGCGCGTCCGATTCGACATCGAGCAGATGAACCGTCGCGGTCGGATTGTCCGGCGACACGAACGCGCGGCGCGTGAATCCACAGGGACAGCGTTGTTGATTGATCTCATTGAGTTGAGCGAACAAATAGCTAGCCATCAGTACCATCACATGTAATTTGCAATTCGATTTCGCATTCCGTCAATCCATCGCCAACACCCCGGCGGACTTGAACAAATCGCGAATGTGCCCGGCGTAATCGTTGAACTTGGGCGGTAGTTTGTCGAGACGACGCGGACGCGGCAAATCAATGTCAATGATCTCGACGATGCGTCCTGGGCGCGGACTCATCACGACCACGCGATCCGCGAGCAGAACCGCTTCGGGAATCGAGTGCGTGATGTGCAGCGCCGTCTTGCGCTTGTCCATCCACAAGCGTTGAATGTCCATCGAAATTTGCTCGCGCGTCAACGCGTCGAGCGCGCCAAATGGTTCGTCCAGTAAGAGCAAGGGTGGATCGTGAACGAGCGCGCGGCAAATGGAAACACGCTGACGCATGCCGCCAGATAATTCGAACGGTTTTTTCTTTTCGAACCCATCCAAACCCACTTTTTTCAGGAGGTCCATCGCGACCGCAGTGTTTTGCGCGCGATCCATTTTGCGAATGTCAATCTGAATCATCACATTCGAAAACACATCGCGCCAATCGAGCATGATCGCGTCTTGAAACACGATGCCGACATCGGTCTGCGGCTTGTCCACGCGCTTGCCATCAATCGTGATTGCGCCGGACGTGTACGGCACAAGCCCGGCAAGCATTTTGAGAATCGTCGTTTTGCCGCATCCGCTCGGTCCCACCACCGCGACAAACTCGGACTTGCTAATGTCAAGATTGACATCTACGACGGCGTGCACATCACCGTCTTTAGTTTTGTAAATCTTGTTGAGGTTCTGAAGACGAATGAAAGGTTCAGCCATAATTGCCTTTACGTAGGGGCGGGGTTCCCCCGCCCCTACACGTTCGGATTTTACTTCTTCAGCATGTACGGCGCTTCGGACAGGAACGAGTTGTCAAAGAACACTTTGACATCGGACTTGGGGTCTTTCATCTCCGCAAACTTGGCGAGCAAGTCTTGCGAATCTTTCCAGTCCGCTTCGTCGGAATAACCCAGCGCTTTGCCCTTGGTGCGCGGCGATTGCAGGATCGTCATCGTGCCGTCAATTTCCAACTTGGCGATTTCTTCGGTGAACGCCGGCGCGTACTTGATAAAGATCTTCGCCGCTTCCGCGCGATTTTCCGAGGTGTATTGCCAACCGCGTTGCGTCGCGCGCAAGAATCGTTTCAACACATCCTGGTTCTTGGCGTCCTTGATCCATTCATTGTTGACGACGATGGCGCTGGAAAGCGTGCTCGTGCCATTGATGTCGTACAAGCGCGTCCAACCCATCTTGACGCCGGTCTGCAACTGCATGCGCGGACCTTGGTCCATAAAGTAACCGAGCAGAGCATCCGCTTGCTTGTTCAGCACGGCTTGTTCTTTGGCTTGAGGATTTGCAGTCATGACAAATTGGACATCGTCCAACTTCAAGCCTTCTTTACCCAGGAACGCGGTGAAGATGGCGAGACTCGCATCGCCTTGCGTGATGGCAATGCGCGAACCTTTGATTTCCGAAACCTTGGTCGGTTTGGCGGCATCGGCGCGATAGATGAATGCCATCGGCGATTGTTGCAACATTACGGCGACCGCTTTGATCGGCATACCGCCGACGACGCGCTGGATCATCGTCGCCGAATCAATGTACGCGACCGGGCTTTGGTTGTTGGCAACGAGACCGGCAACCACACCCGATCCGCCGCCTTCTTGAATGTCAACGTCCAGTCCTTCTTCCGCGTAGAATCCTTTTTCACGCGCAACAAAGAACCCGGCATGTTCGCCGTACAGTGTCCAATTCAAACGGAAGGGGAACTTGGTCAAAACAACGGGTGCGGCGGTGGGGGCGGTAGTTGGCTTGGGTGCTTCAGTTGGCTTGGGCGCATCCGTTGGCTTGGGCGCGGCAGTCGGTTGCGCGGGGGCAGCGGTGGGCTGGGCAGCAGCTTTGGTCGGTTCCGGCGCTTTGGTCGGGGGAACCGGCGTCGCCGTCGGCGCAGGCGCACATGCCACCACTACGGTCAGCGCGACGAGCGCGACCAACAACGAGACGATCAACGTCTTTTTCATTTTGGTTCTTCTCCTCTTTGAGTAATTTTGAACTTGCAATCCTCTTACCATGCAAGACGATTGCTACGATGGTCAATTGAACGAATCGGCAACAGTTTGATCGGCTGAACGATTGGTGTGCTACCCACCTCCCTTTTGCCTACATTGTTGGCGCTTCTTCTTTGGTGCGTTGTGTGACGTGCCATGGGATCAATAGCGTTTCGAGAAATTCGATAATGTAGAAGAAAATCAAACCGATAATCGTGAGAACGACAATTGTCGCGAACATCAACGCGGTCTGCATATTCGAGTTGGTGACGAGCAAGAGATAACCCAGCCCCTTGTCCGCGCCGACAAACTCGCCGACGACTGCGCCCGCGACGGCGAGCGTCGCCGCGACTTTGAGACCGCTGAACAGGTACGGCAAACTGGTCGGCAAGCGAAACTCGCGAAAGATTTGCATCGTGCTCGCGCCCATCGAGCGCGCGAGGTCAATCATGTCGGGTGTAATCGAACGCAAACCGACTGCCGTGTCAATCACAATGGGGAAAAACGAAATCAGAAACGCAACCAGAATTTTGGGCGTAATGCCAACGCCGAACCAAACGATGAACAAGGGCGCAACCGCAATCTTGGGCACAACTTGGAAAAAGAGCATCGTCGGCGTTACGAATTCGTCAAAGCGGCGCGACGAGGTCATTGCGATGGCAAGCGGTACGCCAACAATCACGGCGAGAAAATACCCGGCGAGCATTTCATAGACCGTGATCCAGCTATGCGTGCTGAGTTTGGACCACTCTTTGATGCCCTCTTCCAGAATCCGCGTGGGCGTGGGCAAAAAGTACGCCGGCACATTGAACAACATCACACCAAATTGCCAGATGAGCAAAAAGAGCAATGTGCCCGCTAATGGAGTCAACCATTGGAGCATCATGTTCATCCAGTTACGCTTGCGGGGTTGAGCCGTTGCAGTTAGAGTTGCCATTTGGATTATCCTTTCTCAATACATGTTGCGTTACCGTTCTTCGGTCGGAATATTCGCCGTGGCTTGATGCGCGTACTGCCGCAAGCGTTGGCTGTGCCGCGCGACAATCTTGGTTAATCCTTCAACATCATGCCGCGCGAGGAGGTCCACCATTTTGCGATGCTCGGCTTGCGCTTGCGGCAGTTGCGCGATGATCGGCGGCAAGTACCAGCGACGGAGTCGCGTCCACGTATCGAGAATGCGTCTCGAGAATTCGATGAGCAGTTTCATGCGCGAGATGCCGGCGACAGTGCGGTGAAATTCAATGTTCAACTCCGCCCAGCGTTCGAGATCTTTCGTCTCGAGCGTTTTGCCGAGGTCTTCGACAATCTGACGTAGACGCGCAACGTCCTCGTCGGTCGCTTTATGCGCGGCAACTTCGAACGCAAGGATTTCGAGTTTTTCGAGGAGCAAGGACACCGGTTCAAAATCGTCGGGCGACAGGTCGGAGACGACCGCGCCGGTATGCGGCGTAATTTCGACGAGACCATCGGATTGCAATCGTTGCAGTGCGGTTCGAATCGGAATGGGGCTGATACCAAGTTTTGTGGAGAGGTTATCCACGACGAGTTTTTCACCGGGCTTGAGCTCGCAATGCAAAATCGCCCGACGCAAAATCTCGTAGGCGTACTCTTCTTTCGTGCGGTACCTGGGGAGTTCGAGTGAGGTTAGCATTTGTCCGTCTGATTGCTTCGTTGAAATTCAGACCACTGACACAGATATATCATATATCCTATATCATATTAACAGCCACACGAAAGAAAATCAATATCTTTTGGTCAAAATTGGGTACGAAAAAATAGGGGCGAGGCATTCGCAATCAACCACTCATTGCAAAATGCTCGCCCAATGCAAAACCGCCCTAGTATTCAACGCGATTAGGCGAATGCCTCGCCCCTACCGGGTGGAACAATCCCCAACCCCGCGCCAGTCGGCACGCGAATTTGATTGCGTTCCGCGCGCCAGCGCGCATCGGTCGTACCCCGCCCCGCGAGGTACTCGGGTCCGTTCAACGCGAGCGGTGTCGTCACGTTCGCCCACGCGAACAAATGCAACGACGCCGCGAGCGATAAATCCGGATCGCACAAGCCGGACGCGAAAATCAACAGTCCGTTTTCTTGAAGCAGATTGACAACGCGCGACGCGTTCCACAATCCGCCGCACCGCGCGACCTTCATCGCGATACCGTCCATCATACCAAGCGCGATGAACTCGGCGGTCTCGTCCGGCGCGATGATGCCTTCGTCCATCAGAATCGGTAACGCGCCTTGCTTCCGCAATCGCTGATAATCGCGAAACCGCGTCGCCGGCAACGGTGATTCGAGCGCGCGCAAACCGGCGTCCGCGAGTTTAGGCGCGAGGGCGAGCGCGGTGTCGAGATCGTAATGCGTGTTCGCATCTGCCCAGTGAAAACCGTTCGGCGCGACCGCGCACACCTGGCGAACGATTTCGAGATCGTACTCGGGCGATTGCGGCGCGCCGAGTTTGACGTTGAAACTATCGTAACCCAGTGCGCGACCTTGTTCGAGTTGCTGTTCGATGCCTGCGATGGTTGGAGATTGAATCGTCCAACTCAACTTCATCTGCGCTTGCTTCGCACCGCCGAGCAGATCGGACGCACTGCGATTCGTCTGCTTGCCCCACAAATCGTAGCACGCGAGATCAATCGCGGCTTTGCACAACGGTTGCCCGACCGAGAAAGCGGACGTGATTGTGCGATTCATCCGCGCGTGAATGTCAGCGAGGTCGGCTGGGTCGGCACCCAGGATTGCGGGCGCGAGATAATTTCGCAGCGTCGTCTCGACCGTCTCCGGCGTTTCGTACGTCCACGATTCGACTGGGACGGACTGCCCCCAGCCCTGCACGCCGTTCTCGTCCATCAACCGCACGAGCACCGAGGGACGAGAAGGCGTCTTGAAGAATTTGAACTCGCCAACCAGTGCGTAATCAAAACGCGCGACATCCACGCGCACAATTTTACCCACACGTACACTCCAAAAACAAACCACGGATTTCACAGAAAAAACAATCTGTGAAATTCGTGAACTCTGTGGTTATTTTCATTTCGCCCAATCGTCCGCCGCGCGCACCATCGCCGCGATATTTTCGAACGTCGTGTGCGGCGGCATCGAGCAACCGGGCGCGAGAATGTCCACACCATTTTCGAGACACTGCATTGACATTTGGTACACATCGTCTGGCGTACCATCGAGAAATGTTTTGACGGTCGGCACATAACCGATGAGCGCCATCTTGCCGTGCATGTGCTCGCGCGCCTTGGCAATGTCCACACCTTCGTCAAAGTTGTATGCGGTTGCGCCGGTCTGCGCGATGAACGGCAAGTGGCGCGTGGACTTGCCGCAAATGTGCAAGAGGTTTGGCGCGGGTATGCTGGGACACAATTTCTGATGGTACGGCATGATGAATTCTGCGTACACCTGCGGCGACACGAGATCGCCGGAGCAACTCGCCTCACCAATCGTGATCGTGTCCGCGCCGGCTTCGACCTGCATCCGCGCGTATTGCATCGCGAGGTCGTTCAGCTTCGCCATCGCTTGATGCACGAACTCTGGATTCTCGACGAGCCAGATAAAAAAGTTGCCAAAGCCAAACAACTTGCCCGCCATCGAAAATGGTCCAACGATGGACGTGACAATCGCGACCTCGTTGTCGTACCGCTTGCGAAGTTGGCTAATCGCGTCGAGTACGACCGGCACACGCCCGCGCTTCATCCAATCGTCCGGGATGACGAGTTGATCGGGATGATCGTACATGTTCGTCGCCTCCATCGGCAAAATATCCACGCTCCCGTAATCAATCGGCGCGCCGATGGCTTCGATTTCGACGTTCATATCGAATGGCAGTTTGATGCACTCGATCCGCGATTGTTCCCACACCGTCGCCGCGAGCGTCGCGAGTTGGTTCGCATCGCTATGCGCCTGGGGCCAATGGATGCCGACCTTGTCCATCATCCCGACCGTCACTGCCGTAACCACACTCGCAACCGGCGGACGATCAACGGGCAGGCGATTCATCGCGTTGAGAAAGCGTTGTTTAGTATTCATCGTGACTCCTGAAGGATGAACGCTTCGCGTGAGGGATGAAGGATGAAAAAATTCATTCTTCATCCCTCCGCCTTCATCCTTTTGAAAAAATGTCTCGTTTGATTTCGTTGACTCGATAGCCCAATCCCGTCCCGCGCAACGAACCAGTGTGCGCGACGCCATAATGCAGGTTCACGATTTCCGAGTGCACAGTGGCTTCGGGGCGCGACGTGTCCGGATAGTACTGGCGCGAGTTCGCCTCAACGCCCATCAATGGCGAGAGCCGCGCGCCGAGTCCAACCGAATGAAGCAGAGACAAACCTGGGTTTGTCAAGTCCTGGACCGTGTACGGAATATTCGCGACCGAACAGCGCGCGGCGGTGAGCAGAGCCATCGAGTGGCATTTGCACGTTTTGAGCGCGACACCCGACCACCCAAGTTGCAATGCCATGTCCATCTCCGCAAAACCGGTCAGACTCTCGTCCAAGATGACTGGCTTGAGCGCGGCAATCGCGCGCATGTCGAACCGATGCGCGGTCAAATCGCGTTCGGTCGGTTGTTCGACGTAGAGGAGCGCGGCGTACGCGCGCGGTTCTTGTTCGCGCAAATGATGCAGATACTCGACAATGTACGCGGGCGATTCGCACTGCTCGTTCGTGTCCGCCGACAAGTGCAATTCCCTTTGATCTCGTCGCATCAAAATTTCGCTCGCGATGCGATACACCTCAATCGTTCGCGCCACATCCCACGCGAGATCCGTCCCGCGCAATTTCACTTTGAGGCAGTAAACGCCATCTTGCTCGATCCACGCGTCGAGCGAATTCGGGCGACCATCGCGCGGCGCGCTTTCGCTCACCTCGCTCGCGCGCAGTTTGTCGAGTCCGCCGACGAGATGAAAGACCGGGACCGTCGGCGAAAATTCATCGCGCACAAATTCGCTCAGGTAGCGTCCCCGAAATGCGTCACCCAGGAATGCGCTGAGATCGTGCGCGACAAAATCGCGTCCGTACCCCTCATAACTCGAAATGCCGTTCACATTGCCGAACGCGTCGTGAAGCGCGGCGTCCACCGGCGACGCGCAGACGAGCGCGCCGAGAAACGGCATCGTTTCCGGCAATTGCATCTCGGCACAGACGCGCGCGTTGATCGTTTGCAATTCCGGCTCGATGCTCCAAAAAATATCAAGCGGGTGCGCGAACTCTTTGTATTCGGCAAAGCGTTCGCAAATTTCTTGCGTCACGCGACGCATCACGTGATCGCGCGTTTCGTGCGGAATACGCGGCGTCGGGAACGCCCAAAAATCGGAAAGAAAAATTGCGCCCCAACCGTCCGCGACTTGACCGCGCCGGTTCTCGACGCGCACGCGGACGTGGCAGAACGTGACCACGTCCATCACCGACGCCCCGAACTTTAATGGCTCGCGGGCTTTTTCGTTTGCAAAGTACGGTTCGATCTCCAGAATGCGAACATCCGAATTGAACATGCTTCCTCACTACAATATCTTCGCCGAATACGGATTTGTTTGGCAATTTGGAAAATTGCCCCACGATTTCGCGCGCGTATTTTGATTGGCGAAGGTATCATCACTACGCAACAGGTTTGGTTCGATTTTACTCGGTCGGCGCGATTGCGGCAAATCCGCCGTGCTCGCGTGTGTTTGGCGTCCAGCGTCGAATGATTTGACACAATCCGCAAAAGACGTAGAATGAAATCCAACATCCCCCGCACTCGTGATTTGTTTCCATCATCGTTAACGCGCACGATGCCGCGCGGTGGATTGCGTGAAATCAACACTGGATCATTCGACCAGCATGACCAGAGGATAGAATTTCGTATGAGCCGTGACTTTATTCTCGTTTTGGGCGGCGGAGTTGTGTCGCTCATCACCACCTTCATCGTACTCTTTATCATGGATTGGGTTTATCGTCGCGACGCGCGTCGAACAGCGACCGCGTCAACCGAGGTTGCCGCGCCCCAGCCCGTCGAACTCGTAACGCCAAAGACCGAACCGGCAGCAGTTCAGCCGATCAAAGCGGCGACGCCCAAGACTGAAACGACAACAGTCCAACCGATCAAACCCGAGACGCCACTCAAAATCGAAACGGCGCATCCTCAGCCGGTCAAGCCCGCGACACCTCTCAAAGCCGAGAAGGCGTCTTCAAAAATCGTCCCGCCGCCACCGCGCGCGACAGAACGTGCGCCCAAACCCCGAACCGAGGCAGTTCCAAGCAATACCACTTTCGCGTCTCCTGCGCCGACACCGAGCGAACCATCGCCGGCAAAGCAAGTCGACGCGCCGCCCGCAAAACCACCTACTGACCCTGCACCCGTTCAAGCAAGTGAGGTTGCTCCGCTCGCACTTCCGAACGAACCTCCGCCGCCGGAAACGATGGCGAAACCTAGCCCACGCTAACTGTACATTGCGCGTAAGGAGAATGGCTGATGAACATTGTGGTTCTGATCAAGCGCGTCCCCGACACAGAAACGCGCATCCAAATCAAAGACGGTAAAATCGCGACGGATGGCATTGCATGGATCATCAGTCCGTACGACGAGTACGCCGTCGAAGAAGCCCTGCGATTGATCGAAAAGCACACCGGTAAAGTGACGTTGCTTTGCCTGGGACCGGAAGAAGCGAAAGAGACGATTCGCAAAGGTCTCGCGCTCGGCGCGGACGACGCGGTGCATCTCAACGATCCCGCGTTCCTCAACGGCGATGCGACGACCACCGCGGTCGTGCTTGCCGCCGCGTTGAAAAAGATGCAGTACGATCTGGTACTTGCCGGCAAGCAAGCGGTGGACGAAGACAACGCCCAGGTCGCGTTGCGCGTCGCCGAACTCCTCGATCTGCCCCACGTCAACTCGGTGATCAAACTCGATTTGAGCGACGACAAGAAATCGGCGCGCTGTCTGCGCGAAGTGGACGGCGATCGCGATGTCGCCGAGACGAGTTTGCCCGCGCTCATCACCGCGCAACAAGGATTGAACGAGCCGCGTTATCCTTCGCTCAAAGGCATTATGGGCGCGAAGAAAAAACCGATCGCCGATTGGAAAGCGGCGAACCTGGGGATTGACCCAGGGTCGTTGAACGCCAAGGTCGAGATCGTGCGCGTGGACCCGCCGCCCGCGCGCCCGCCCGGCAAAAAGATTGCCGGCGACGCCGCGACCGCGGCGAAGGAATTGGCGCGTCTCTTGCGCGAAGAAGCGAAGGTGATTTGAAATGGCAAACCAGATTCTAATCGTTCCCGAAGAGCGCGAAGGCGCGCTCCGCAAAGTCTCGTTTGAATTGATCACCGTCGCGAACGAACTCGCGCACGCGTTAGGCGGCGCGGTGGACGCGGCAATCATCGGCAGCAACGTCGCTGCGAACGCGCAGGCGCTCGCGACGACCGGTATCGCGCACGTGTACGCGGTGGATGATTCGGCGCTCGCGCTGTTTGCGCCGGAAACGTACACGACCGCGCTGACCGAAATCATTCGCAAAATCGCCCCCAGCATCGTGTTGTTTGGCGCAACCGGCTTTGGCAAAGAGCTGGGTTCACGTGTTGCCGCGCGACTGGGTTGGGGTCTCGTCACGGATTGCGTCGGCGTCAAAATCGAGAACGGCGCGCTGATGATGACGCGTCCGATTTACGCGGGCAAGGCGATGGCAACCGTGAAAGCCAAGGCATTGCCAGTCATGTTGAGCGTTCGACCGAATATCTTTCCACCCGCGCCAGCGTCAACGAATGCGTCTACCGCGCCGATCGAAAATGTCGCGGTGAGTTTGCCCGCGCCGCGCGCACGCGTCGTCGAAAAGGTCATGAAGGAATCGGTCGCGGTTGACCTCGCAGAAGCCAAGGTCGTCGTGTCCGGTGGACGCGGCGTCAAGAACACTGAGGGCTTTGAAATCGTCAAGCAACTCGCGAACACGTTGGGCGCGGCGGTTGGCGCGTCGCGCGCGGCGGTGGACGCGGGCTGGATTGATTACAGCACCCAGGTCGGTCAGACCGGCAAGACGGTCGCGCCGCAGTTGTACATCGCCGCCGGAATTTCCGGCGCGATTCAGCACCTGGCTGGCATGTCGTCCTCCAAAGTAATCGTCGCGATCAACAAAGATCCGGATGCGCCCATTTTCCAGGTTGCCGATTATGGAATCGTCGGCGATTTGTTCCAGGTGCTTCCGGTTTTGAACGAGGAATTGAAAAAAGTCTTGGCAGAAAAATAATCTAGATGAACCAAGCCCGTCTCAGTTATGCTGGGACGGGCTTGCTTGTCGAAACCCGCCACAAGGGCTATTGCAGGTACGCACAGGTTCGATAAAATAATCTGTAGACCGACAAAGGCAAACCCGTCGAAAGGCAGGGACGCAAAGCTACGGACCCTCCACTCGCATCGCGAGCCGGGTCGCCGGGCTACCGAAGTGGCAAGACGCCTGACCGCGCCAGACATGGCTTGGCACAGCGTCCTCTACACATATTTTTAGAATTGCCTGTCCCCTGTCGGTGGACAGGTTTTTTATGTGAGGACTCGTGCGTAAATTCGTCATCGCGCTCTGCATGATCGCACTACTCGCGCTGGTGTCGTGCACCGAAGCAACCCCGCGCCCGGTCACGCGCGTCCCCGCGCCGACAGTTTCGCTCGTGCCGGTCGCGCCAACCTTGCCGTTGCCTTCGCCCTCGCCCACACATCGCCCGATCGTGCCAGGATTTCCTTTCGTCGCCGCGATGCCCGTGCCGATGGATCGCGCGAACGCCGCGAACATCGGCGGGATACGTCTCCAATTTAGCGCGCTCAAGGCATTGGGCTTTAACGCGGTCGCACAATCGTTCGCGCCGACGACGAACGCGTACGACTGGCTCGCGTATCTCCAAGCGGCGGAACAGGATAATCTCGCGGTGATCGCCACGTTCAACAATGCGCCTCCTGTGTGGAAAGAGTCGCGCTTTGACCTGGGCATCAACGAAGCGTTTCTCCGTGCGGCGCAAACGCAACCTTCGCTGTACGCGTTCGCGATTATAGACGATCCATACAATCCAAAATTCAATGGCGTCATTTCAACCGAACGTTTGCGCGCGTTGTATCGCCAGGTCAAAGACCTCGCGCCAAATGTGCGCGTGATGGTCACGTTCAACAAATCGCTCGCTCGAGCCGAAACGGAAAACAATCCCAACTTTACTTTCAAAAGTGGTCAGTGCGATATTTGCGTCATCAGCGCTAGCGAGTTTCGCAATACTGGCGATGGCAACCGTTTCCGCCGCGATGATTTGCTCGCCCAACAACGGAGCGCGCGCGCCGTCATCAAGCGCGAAGACCCCAGAGCGCAGCTCTGGACAAACGCGCAAGTATTCGGCGCGACCACGCGCATTCCCACAGATGAAAACTCGTGGTACTATATGCCCAAGCCCGATGAATTACAGCAAATGGCGGACCTCCTTTGGTCGTCCGATTTGCAAGCGCGCGGTAAATTGGATGGCATACTCTGGATCGAATGGGCATGGGACTGGCACACGCGCCCGGTCGTCCAAGCAACCCTCGGCGGCGCGGAGTTTGGCGCGCAACGCGAGTGGGTTAAAAGTTTTGCAAAACGGCTAGGTCTGAGCGTTCCCTGAAAGCGCAGTTGACCAGATTCAATCGCGAAGGAACTCTATGTCAAACTGGTTTATGCAATTCTTCAACGCGATCAACCGCTCCCTCTTGCAGTCGTCTCTGCACGGCATCCTCAGCCGCGATACGATGCTCGTCGAATTCGCCGGCAAAAAATCGGGCAAGACATTCAGCACGCCGGTCAATTACGTGCGCGATGACAACACACTCGTGTTCACTAGCCGCACCGCGCGGTCGTGGTGGAAAAATCTACGCGGCGGCGCGCCGGTGCGCGTGTGGGTCAAAGGCAAGCCAATGACCGGGCACGCCCAGGTATTCGAAGATAATGTGTCCGTCATCGCCGGTTTGTGCGTGCTCGTCGAACATTCGCCGATGTTTCGCCGCGCGTTCCGGCTCGCGGTCGGTCAAGCGCCCGACGCGAATTCGCTCGCGCCATTCGCGCAGAATCGCGTGATCGTACGCATTCAGTTGGAATAACGCGCAACGCGTGCCCGACAACGGGGTTGTAACTGAATAGGAGAAATCATGGACAAGACTTGTATCATCCTCAATCCCCATTCCGCCAACGACAAAGGCGCGCGGGTCTGGCTCTCTATCGAAGCCGCGTTACGCGCGGGCGGCATGGCGTTCGATCTTGCGCGCACGACCGGTCCGTTGCAAGCGATTCAGTTCGCGCACGACGCGAAACGCGACGGCTACGTCAACGTTATCGCGGTCGGCGGCGACGGCACGACGAACGAGGTCGTCAACGGCTTGATGCGCGCCGCGGGCGACGGCACCGCCGGCACGCTCGGCATTATTCCCATCGGGTCGGGCAACGATTTTGCGAAAATGTTTCCCGCGCCGCGCACTCCCAGTTCGCCGCAACCGAATTGGCAGACCGCCGTGCAGAATCTGCTCAACAGCGCGCCGCGTCTCGTGGACGTATGCCAGGTCACGGCATCGCGCGGCACCGAATCGGCGAGTCGCTATTTTCTCAACGCACTCGACACGGGCTTTGCCGCGCAAGCCAACAAACACGCGCACTCCTTTCCCCAGCTTACCAGCACCGCGATGTACCTCGCCGCGATTTTCAAGACGCTGATCAAATTCGCGATTGACGATCTGAAACTGACACTCGACGACCGAACGATCAACCAGACGAGCACGCTCATCACGGTCGGCAATGGTCGTTGCATCGGCGGCGGATTTTGGATGTCGCCGAACGCGCAACCCGACGATGGTCTATTCGACGTAACGGTCGCGGACGGGCTGGGACGCGCGGGGATTCTCTCGCTCATTCCCAAAGTGATGAAGGGCACCCACATCACCGACCCGCGCGTCAAGGTGGCGCGCTCGGCGCGCGTCATCGTCGAAAGCGCCAAGCCATTCGAGTTCGAGACCGACGGCGAGATTTGGTTCGATGCAGTAGATCGCTTGGATATTCACATCTTGCCCAAACGTCTGCGCGTGATCGGGTAACAAGTTTTGTGATTTCTTTATGCGCTCGGCGCGTGAATCTGCTACAATGCGCTCACGATGATTCAACTACAAACTTTTCTAGCGCGCGCCGACGCGCCGATAGACGCGACCCAGTTTCGTAAAGTGATGCGCCGCTTGCCGACCGGCGTGACCATCCTCACCGCGCGCGACGGCGCGCAGATTCACGGCATGACCGCGAACTCGTTCACGTCCGTATCGCTCGATCCGCTGTTAGTGCTCGTCTGCATCAAACGTCACAACACGACGTACGATTTCGTCGCGCGCACCGGCGGTTTCGCCATCAACATCCTAAGTCAGGCGCAGGAACATCTCGCGAAACGCTTTGCGAAACAAGCGCCGCAACCGCCCGACCCGTTCTTCGATATTCCGTATCACGCGGCGACGACTGGCGCGCCGATTTTCGATGAGAGCGTCGCATACCTAGATTGTCGCGTCGTGGCGACGCACGACGCCGGCGACCACACAATTTTCATTGGCGAGGTCGTCGCGCTCGGCTTTGGGAACGCGCGCGACGCAAGTCCGCTCGTGTGGATAGACGGTCATTACTACGCGCTCGACCACACGCCGTAAACCTGGCTCGACTCTTCTATCAAACCGACCAATTGACGAACCGACTCTTGTTCCTCTTTTTCGATGGCTGGGGATTGGGCGCGGATGATCCGGCGACCAATCCTTTTTTGACTGCGCCCATGCCCACGCTGCGCGGCTTGTTCGACGGCGCGATGCCGACAAACACGAACGGGCACTATCGTTCCACGCGCGCCACGCTCGTGCCGACGGATGCGACGCTCGGCGTGCCTGGGTTGCCGCAGAGCGGTACCGGGCAAACGACGATTTTCTCCGGCGTCAACGCCGCGCACGCAAATGGCGCGCATTCTGGTCCGTACCCCAACGACACGCTCCGCGCGATTCTCACCGAACACAACATTTTTCGGAGCATCATCGCGTCCGGCGCGAGCGCGGCATTTGCGAACGCGTATCCACCCTTCTTCTTCGACCGACTCAAACGCAACAAAGCGCGCCGCTCGGCGACCGCCTACGCGGTGGGCGCGGCGGGTGTGCGCTATCGCGACATTGACGATTTGCGCGATGGACGCGCGGTCAGCGGATTCGTCACGAATAAACTCTGGATCGAACATGGCGCGGATGTTCCGCTCATCACCGCGCGCGATGCCGGGCACATTCTCGCGCGCATTGCGCGCGAACACGCGTTTACCGTGTTCGAATATTTTTTGACGGACGCGGCAGGGCACAAACACAACGCGGAGTACACGCTACGCGTGTTGGACGAAGTGGATGAACTGGTCGCGGGAGTGCTCGCGGAAACGAATCTCGCCGATACGCTCGTCATCGCCACGAGCGATCATGGTAACGTCGAAGATACGTCTGCTAAAGGTCACACGCTCAATCCGGTGCCGACGATCCTGGTTGGCGCGGGGCGCGAAAAAATCGCGGGGCGAATTCGATCATTGACCGACCTTGCTCCCGCGATGGAAGAGTACCTCCAAGCTAACCTTGGCGCGATTCAATCGTGAATCACGCGCGCATCTCATCAAAATAACCCTCGTAACGAACGTTGCCACGCAAACATCGGATACTGGCTTGAGCGATAACTTGGCTCAACACCTGTAACCCCGCCTCGACAACCGCGCGTTTGGCATGCAAACCCGTCGCTGTCCTTTGCGCTCTTTGCATTCTTGGCAGTAAAATAATTCCAACCACATGTCACTCGCGCTCCCAACGCAAGTTTCAGAGCCATCGCAAGATGTGCTATAATCATCCCACCGTGCATCATCTTCGTTTTCTCGTTGGCGCGCTGCTCTTGGTATTGGCACGTTGCGCCACGCGATACGATACTTTATTGCCCTATTGAAACTTTTCGACGCTTGCAACGTGTTATAGAAAGAGTCTTGACCAGCTGCTATGCTTGCTCCGGATCAGGAACTGCTCGTCCAATTCAAACAAGGGGATGCGAACGCGTTTCGCGCGCTCGTCGAACAGTACACCCCGCCAATTTACAATCTCGCCTTGCGCTGGTTGCGCGACCCGATGGAAGCCGAAAACATTACGCAAGAAACGTTTCTGCGCGTCCTCACCGCGCGCGACCGCGTGCGCGTGGATGCGCCGTTCAAGCCGTACCTCTTTCGCATCGCGGTCAACGCGTGCCGCGACCGGGCGCGCAAACGCCAACCCTTGCTGTTCGCCGACCTGGAACGCGCGGAAGAACTGCGCGACGACGAGATGTTTGCCGATGGCGCGTCGCCCTTGTGGGAACAACTCGCGGAGCAAGAACTCTACGCGCGCGTATCGGATGCGGTCAACGCGTTGCCGCCGCACTATCAAATCGTCATCACGCTGCGCTATATCGAAGAGTTGTCGTACGAAGACATCGCGCAAACCTTGGACTTGCCGTTGAATACCGTTCGCACGCACTTGCGCCGCGCCAAGCAACAACTGCGCGCCCACATTGCAGAAAACGAACAGAAAGAAAAATAAAGGTCTGCTCAACTTTGCGAAGGTTTGGTAACCTTCGCAAGGATGGGCTGAGTAGAAGCAAAATGAACGAGCATCTCACCGCAACCGACCTGGAACGCTATCTGGATGACGCGCTGAACGCGGATGAACAGGCGCGCGTCACGCGACACCTCGCCGAATGCGCGCGGTGCCGCGCCCGTGCGGCGAACGCGCAACGCGTCGAAGCCGCGTTGCGCGCGCTGCCCCGCGCGACCGCGCCGCGCGATCTCGCGACACTCATCACCACCGCGATCGAATGGCGCACGACGCAAGACCAGGCGCGCCGCTCGCGCGCGCCGCTCATCGCCGCGGCAACCTTGTTTTCGATCCTGCTTTTGCTCTGGTTCGGTTTTTCGATGATCGTCACACTCGAAGATAACAACGCGGTGGATTTCTTTTTCTGGATTGCAAGTCATCCCGAAATAGTCCAAACGCATTTCGTTGAATCACTCTCGGCGTTGTTCGAACTCTTGCCGATTTCGGAAATGTTCCTGACGCTCTTTGCGCTATTCACCGTTGCCGTCTTGGCGCAACAATGGCTGGACTCAGTTCATCCGCAGGCAATCTTTGCGCCGGACAAGAGCTAACATACCCGACATTTGTGGAATTACGATTTTTTCCATGAAGAACACCCAGTTTACGAAGAAAAGCAGAAAAATTCGTGTTCCTTCGTGTCCTTCGTGGGTGAAAAGTTATTTTGAATTCCAATTCTCATCTGGGTTTAATCAAATTCAGTTACAAGTGAAAGCTGGAGATAAATGAAAAACGCAACGACGCGTCGCGGATTGCTAATTTTCGGCGCTGTTATTATACTGGCTCTGGTGTTTGGCGCGGGATTTGTCGCCGGGCGAATGAGCGTCCGCTTTACCACTCGCGCCGACGCTCCACGCGTGATACCTGGCGGTCACGGTGCGCTGGGTGCGATTCAATCTATCGAAGGTCCGGTCATTACGCTCGCCACACGCGATGGAATCGTACAAGTCGTCGTAGACCAGAAAACACTGATCGAACGCGCGACGCGCGGCAAAACGATCACGTTGGCGGAATTGCGCGTGGGCGACCGGATCGCCGTGATCGGCTCGCCGAACGACCAGGGTCAAATCGTCGCCAAATTGATCAGCCAACTTGGGACGACTACAACACGCACTCCCGCGACGCCTACTCGCGGCGCGAGCGATTCGAAATAATTGATCGAGGTTTTGGAATGAAACGCGAAATGACAATGGTGTTGATTGTCGTGTTAGTGATCGTCGCCGTGTCCGGTTTTCTCGGCTGGCAGAAAGTGAGCGCGAACGCGGCGGCGGCGAGCGTGCGTCTGCAAACAGCAACTGTCGAGCGCGGCACGATTGCCGCGACAGTCAGCGCGGCTGGCAACGTCGCCGCGCCGGAAGACGCGGTGATGGCATTTCAAACGTCGGGGCGCGTCGCCAAGGTCAACGTTCAAATCGGCGACCGGGTCAAGAAAGGTCAGTTGTTGATGGAATTGGACACGACCGACCTGGACTTGGCGCTCAAGACTGCCAAAGTGAATCTCGCCAGTTCGCAAGCCAGTCTTGACCAGACCAAAGCGAACTTGCAATTTGCGCTGCGTAACGCGCAAGGCGCGCTCGCTAGTTCGCAAGCGAACCTCGACGCCGCCAAAGCCAAGAACGCGCAAAACGCGAATCAAATCATCATCGCCAAGACCCAGCTCGAAAAAGCGGCGGTCGCGTTGCAACAGGCGCAAGGCGCGTACAATCAAATCGCGTGGCGCGGCGATGTGGCGCTCACCAAGCAAGCGAGCGATTTACAGCAAGCCACACTCGATTACCAGTCCGCGCTCGCGAATTACAATTTGACGATTGCGACGATCAATGACACCGCGCTCAAGTCCGCGCAAACCCAGTTTGACAAAGACCAGGTCGCGCTCGAACAAGCGCAGCGCAACCTGGACACGCAACTGCGAACCGCGCAGGCGGCGGTGGACAAAGATCAAGTCGCGGTCGAACAGGCGCTACGCAATGTGGACAAGGCGCGCATCTACGCACCGTACGACGGCGCAATTGCCGCGCTTAACTTTAGCGTCGGCGATTCGGCGGGCACCGGCAACGCAATCACGGTCGTGGATGTGAGTACATTACAAATCAAAGTGACGGTCGCAGAAGTGGATATACCCAAGATCAAAGCCGACCAGACCGCGCAGGTTACGCTTGACGCGATCCCAGGCAAGACGTACACTGCCAAGGTGCTCGCCGTCGGTCCCGTCGGCACGATCACGCAAGGCGTCGTCAATTTTCCGCTCACCGTCATCGTCAACAACAACGACGGCGCGATCAAACCTGGGATGACCGCGAACCTCGCGATCTCGATCGAAAAACGCGAAGACGTGTTGATGCTACCGACGCGCGCGGTTCGCACGCAAGGCACGCAACGCGTCGTCACGGTTCTTTACAAAGGTCAGCAAATCGCGATGCCGGTCACGACCGGGATGACCGGCGATCAGAATATTGAAATCGTGGCAGGTTTGCGCGAAGGCGACCAAGTATTGTTGCAGCAAACGCAAACCCGCCAGACCGGTGGCTTGGGCGTGCCGGGCGCAGGTCCGATTCTCATTCCCAGGTAAGCGCGAGTATTTTGGCAAGTCACATTTCTTCTTCTGCCACACGCTGCGCGACGCGCTGAATTTCACGGAAAAATTTTCGGTGTGTTTCCGTGTGGCGCAAAGCGTGTGGCTAAAAAAAGTTGTGATATTGCGAAGGTAGTTCAAGTGAGGTCGTTATGTCCGCCGTGATCGAACTTGAAAACATCACCAAAGTGTATCAAATGGGCGATGTGCAGGTGAACGCGCTGAACGGCGTCACCCTCGACATCGGGCGCGGCGAAATGGTCGCGATCATCGGTCCGTCCGGTTCCGGCAAATCTACGCTGATGAACATCATTGGCTGTCTCGATACGCCGAGCGCCGGCACGTACATTCTCGACGGCGTGGACGTGTCCAAGTTGAGCGACGATCAACAAGCCGGAATTCGCAACAAAAAAATCGGCTTTGTATTTCAATCGTTCAACCTGTTGCCGCGCACGACCGCGCTCGACAATGTGGAATTGCCGATGGTCTACGCCGGCACGCCGAATCGCCGGCAAAAAGCATTGGACGCGCTCGCGCGCGTCGGCTTGGCAGATCGCGTGCATCATCGCCCGAACGAACTGTCCGGCGGTCAACAGCAACGCGTCGCGATTGCGCGATCGCTCGTCAACGACCCCAGCATCATTCTCGCCGATGAACCGACCGGCAACCTCGATTCGAAATCCGGCGTCGAGATCATCGGCATCTTCAAGGCGCTCAATCGCGAGCATGGCATGACGGTCATTTTGGTCACGCACGACCCTGGCGTCGCCGGGCAAGCGAACCGGCTGATCCACGTGCGCGACGGCATGATCGTGAACAATTGACGAGGGAGTCAAGATGAATCTATTCGAAAGTGTGCGGATTGCCATTCGCAGTCTCACCGCGAATAAACTGCGCGCGATCCTCACGATGCTTGGCATCATCATCGGCGTGATGGCGGTCATTGCGATGATGTCCATCGGACGCGGCGCGCAGGCGACAATCATCAATCAAATCCAAAGCATCGGCACGAACTTGTTGTTCATCCGACCCGGCGCGGTGCGGCAAGAAGGCGTTGCGACCGCGCAAGGTTCGGCGGCGACGTTGACGCTCGAAGACGCCGACGCGCTCGTCGGTTTGCCGGACGTGATCGGCGTCGCGCCCGAAGTGCAAGGCGGCGCGCAGGTCGTCTATCTCGGCACGAACGCGAACGCGCGTTTGCTCGGCGTCACGCCCGAGTACCTCGACATCATGAACGCGACGCTCGCCTCGGGCGAATTCGTATCGAATGCCAACATCACCGCGCGTTCGACCGTCGCGATCCTGGGTAGTCAATTGGCGACGACCTTGTTCAGCGACCTTGATCCGATCGGGCAAACGATCCGCCTCAACAATCAAAATTTTCGCGTGATCGGTGTACTGGCGCCGCGTGGCGGCACTGGGTTTATGAACGTGGACATGCAAGTTATTGTGCCACTCACCACCGCGACGAGCCGCTTGCTTGGGCGCGACCGTTTTCGCGGGCAGAACAATGTCAACACCGTCAACGTCAAGATCACCGATCCCGCGGTGCAAGACTTGGTCGTCCAGGACATTAGCGCGGTGTTGCGCGAGCGTCATCGCGTTTTGTTTCAGGACGATTTTCAGATTCAAAGTCAGCAAGACATTTTGAACACCGCGAGCCAGATCACCGGCACGCTCACGATTTTTCTCGGCGGCATCGCGGCAATTTCGTTGGTCGTCGGCGGCATCGGCATTATGAACATTATGCTCGTCTCGGTGACGGAACGCACGCGCGAGATTGGCATTCGCAAAGCGATTGGCGCGCGCCGCGCCGACATTTTGGTCCAATTTCTTACCGAAGCGATTATCCTGAGCGTGTCGGGCGGTTTGATCGGCATTTTATTTGGCGCGCTCATCGCGCGCGTGATTTCCGGAATTCAAATGGGCAATAGCGCGTTGAACACCGTCGTGGATTTCGATTCGGTTTTGCTTGCCGTCGGATTTTCGGTCGGCGTCGGTCTGTTCTTTGGCATTTATCCGGCGAACCGCGCGGCGAACTTGCACCCGATTGACGCGTTGCGCTACGAATAAGTTGCCCGTCGTCAGTCAACAGTCAACAGTCAAAAGTAGACGACTATTGACTGTTGACTGTGTACCAATTCCAACAAGAGGACATGATGAAACAATTGAAATGGCTGCTTTTGATTTTGTTGGTTGCGGCGGCATTCGCCGCGTTTGCAGTACCCAGCATCTTCGCGGACAATCCTGGGTCGAGTCCGTTTGAAGCGTTGATGATCAGCGGCGCGCCGACCACGCTCGCGCCCCAATCGAGTATGTGGTTTTACTTTGACTACTCCGGCGACCGCTCGAAAATCCGCGCGGAACTCACTGACTATCAAACCGACAATGTGCGCTTGGCGATTTTCACGCCTCAGCAAGCGTACGAGTGGATTCAAGACCCCAAGATCAAACCGGTTGGCTGGGGCACCAAAGCACCGCCCCAGAACGATGAGATCAAGGTCTACAAGCAAACCTGGGAAGGCGCGTTCAATTTCCCGGGTCGTTTCTACGCGGTTGTGTTCAACGACAACGCGAACACATCTATCACGTTTCGCGCGTACGTGACCGGCGAGAGCGTAACGCTCTATCCCACGCCCACTCCCTCGCCGTACCCCACGCCGATATTCAAAACACCGGTTGCTCAAGGCGTCGCCACCGGTAAATTCGTTTTCCAACAATGGGCGGGCGGACCGATCTACACCGTGAACGGCGATGGCTCTGGACTCAAGCGCATTCTCAACGAAGGCATTGACCCGGCTTGGTCGCCGAACGCGACACAAATCGCGTTCGCGCGTTGGGGCGCGAACGGCGGCTTGCGTGTCGCGAATGCCGACGGCTCGAACGAGCGCGGCGTCTTTGCGTCGTCCCAGCTCGTCTCGCCGCGCTGGAGTCCCGACGGCAAGAAAATCGTCTTTTCACAACAAAAGGGCGGCAAACCGGAATCCAGCTTCGCGTTCGGTCGTTCGACCTTTACCTTGCCCGCCGAGCCGTATTGGAAACTGGGTGTCGTCGAACTCGACAAGGTGATCAGCGAGAACGAGACGGAAACCCAGTTCACGGAACCGGCTTGCACGCGCCACTGTTTCTCGCCCTCGTGGAGCAACGACCCGCGTTATATTGGCTATACCGATGTCGGCGTGCTCCGCACCGACGTGATCAGCAATACGGTCAAGACGATCTACGATGCGAATCCGCGCGTGCAAACCGCGACATTGAGTCCGGACGGCAATCGCGTTGCGCTGCAAATTTGGCAGAACGATCACTGGCAAGTTGCGATCATGGTCTGGGATGGCACGAACATCACTGGCATGACCCCGGCGAATCCATTCGAGTTTCGCCCGGTCAACAACGTCGCGCCGGCGTGGTCGCCCGACGGAACTCAACTCATTTTCTTGTCCGACCGCAACGGCAAATGGGAATTCTTTGCGATCAATATTGATGGCACCGGTTTGCGCCAAGTGCTCAAGAATGTCACCGATTCGGTCGGCATCGTGTATAATTTTTCGAACGAGCGTATGATTGACTGGGCGCGATAAAACCTCCGCCGCTGCCTAGCCGTATGTTAAAGTATCTACCCAGCCCAACCTTGCGAAGGTTGAGCAGTCGCTGTTTGAAACCCTATTTAAGGAGGAAGTGTGAACCGCATTAGCCAAATCATCGTTCTAACGATTCTCGCGTTGGTCATTGTCGCGTGCGCGACGCCCGCACCCACCGCGACCCCGCCGCCACCGACGCCCGCGCCCAAACCGACCGATGCGCCCAAGCCAACTGATGCGCCCAAGCCCGCCGTCGCGGCGGAGCCGACGCGCGCGGTGATTCGCATCGTGATGAAGGAAGGACAAAGCGAAGCGCGCTTTCGCGTGCGCGAGCAACTCGCCGGCGTGTCCCTGCCGAGCGACGCGATCGGCGCGACCAAAGTAGTTTCCGGTACGATTGTCGGCAGACCGGACGGTACGATCGTCAAAGAACAATCCAAGTTCCGCGTGGATTTGCGGACGCTCAAGAGCGATCAAGATCGCCGCGACCAATTCTTGCGCCGCAACACGTTGGAGAGCGACCGGTTTCCATTTGCGGAATTTGTGCCGACCGAAGCCAAAGGATTTCCTCTGCCAGTCAAGGACGGCGATGTCGCCTTTCAATTGATTGGCGATTTGACCGTACGCGATGTGACCAAGTCCATTACCTGGGATGTGGCAGGCAAAGTCAACGGCAACCAAGGCATTGGCACTGCCAAAACCAGTTTCAACTTTGCCTACTTTGGTCTGACCCGACCCAGTGTGCCGCTCGTGTTGAGCATCGAAGATAATATCAAACTCGAAGTGGATTTGGTGCTCGTGCGCGAATAGTACAACCCAGACCCGAAGGGTTTGCGCCAAGCAACCCTTCGGGTCTACTGCCGATTGGAGAGTTTGTCGTGAGCAATCGGTCCCATCACCCGACCCCCGTCCCAAGCCACGCGTCGCGACGTTGGCGCGCGTTGCTCGTGCGCGTGGTCATCGCCACGACGTTGGCGTGGTTGCTCGCGAACATACCGCTCCCGCGACTCGCGCCCCACATCTGGGTCGCGTACATCCAAATTCCAATCATTATTTTTTTCTTGATTTGCTACATCGGCAAATTACTGATTGATACTTTTTTCTACAATCATTACTCATCCTAAGGAGCCGCGATGAAAACCGTTTTAATGATCGTCTTTATCCTGATCGCCGCCATCGCCGGCGCGGCGACCGGTTATCTGTACGGAGTGGATCAAGGCAAGACTGAAGCCACGAATGTGCGCGCCGAATTCTTTGCCGCGCGCGCCGCGCCCAGCAATCCATCCGCCGACCCGAACGCCGCGACCCAACCCGGTCAACAAAACCAAGCGCGCGGCGCAGGACTCGCCGCGTTACGCGGCACCGCCGGCATCATCAAAAGCATTCAAGGCAACACGCTCCAAGTGACCGCGCAAGACGGCAGTACGGTCAACGTGAACCTGGACGCGCAAACGAATGTTCAGAAAATGGTCCCGGGCACAAACGCCGATTTGAAAGCCGGCGAACGCATTACCGTTCAAGGCAACGCGAGTAGCGGCACGGTGAACGCGCGCTTGATTATCGTCGGACTGGGGCAGTGATCGTACAATCCGACATTACCACCACGCGAAAATTGGCAATGCCGAGTCAACCGTCTGCGTAATGCAGACGGTTGCTGTTTTCGCTCGACAACCAGGGTTTTTCAAAAGTCGCTTGACAAACCTTTGCTGTCATTTCGAGGAGCGTTTTTTGCGACGAGAAATCTCGCTTTAGCGGGTGGAGATTTCTCGCTTCGCGTCGAAATGACATTTTTCTCCGGACGTTTGAAAAGCCGTACTCGATAACTGGACACGCCGCGCAAATCATGTTATCATCTCGCGCATGAATTCTTCCCGGAGCACTAGTGAATGTCAGCCATAACCCCCGACTGGGTGCACGACGCCATCATCTACGAAATCTTCCCCGACCGTTTCGCCTCGAACAGTCAGGTCGAAAAACCGGACAACCTCGAACCCTGGGACACACCGCCGACGGCGTTCGGATTCAAAGGCGGCGATCTGCTCGGCGTCGTCGAGCGACTCGATTATCTCCAACACCTGGGTGTGAACACGCTGTACTTTACGCCCGTGTTTCAATCCACTGCGAATCATCGCTACCACACGCACGATTATTTTCAGATTGACCCGATCCTCGGCGGCAACGCGGCGTTCCAGACCTTGCTCGACGCGGCGCACGCGCGCGGCTTGCGCGTGATTCTCGACGGCGTGTTCAATCACGCGAGCCGCGGGTTTTATCAATTCAACCACGCGCTCGAAAACGGCGCGCGGTCGCCGTACCGCGAGTGGTTCAACTTTCATGGTTTTCCGGTCAAGGCATACGAGGGCGCGAGCAACTATGACGCGTGGTGGGGCATCCCGGCATTGCCGAAATTCAACCATCGCAACACCCAGGTGCGCGAGTTTATTTTTCGCGTCGCGGAGCATTGGACGCGCGCCGGCATTGACGGTTGGCGGCTCGACGTGCCGAGCGAAATTGACGACGACGAATTCTGGCGCGAGTTTCGCCGCCGCGTCAAAGCGATCAACTCCCAGGCGTACATCGTCGGCGAAATTTGGCAGCGCGCCGACCGCTGGTTGCAAGGCGATCAGTTCGACGCGGTGATGAATTATCAGTTCACGCGCGCGGCGATTGGTTTCTTTGCCGATCTCGACCACACCACGCGCGGGCTGATCTACGGACACACGTACGGCGACGTGCCCGCGATGGATGCGGACGCGTTCGCGCGCGCGCTCGCCGATCAATTGACCTGGTATCCCGAAGACATCACCTTCGCGCAAATGAATCTGCTGAATAGCCACGACACCGCGCGCTTTGCGACGCTCTTGCGCGGCGATCTCGGTTTATTCAAACTCGCACTGCTCACGCTCTTTGCGTTCGTCGGCGCGCCGATGCTGTACTATGGCGATGAAATCGCGTTGGAAGGCGGCAAAGACCCGGACAATCGGCGCGGGATGATCTGGGATCCGGCGCGGGTCAATCGCGAGTTGATCGAGTGGACGCGGCGGCTCGCCCTGGCGCGCACGAATCATCCCGCGTTGCGGCGCGGCAGTTTCCACGTGCTGTACGCCGAGGGCAAGGTCATCGTGTTCGCGCGGCATCGCGAGGGTGATTGCGCGCTCATCGCCATCAACGCGAGCCGCGAGCCGGTCACGTTGGATGTGCGCGTCGCGCCGTTCGCGCCGAACGACACGCGCTTGATCGAGGAATGGTCACGCGAAGAAATCGTCGTGCAAGACGGATACGCGCGCGGCATTCACCTGCCCGCGCGCACCGGTGCGCTATTCGCGTCGTAAATAAAATCCAGGTTTCTCCGAAGGGGAGAAACCTGGATTTTATTTTTACCTCAAGTAGCGTGCAAACCATGCGACAATTCGTTCTAACCGTTCCTTTCGCAGTTTCGGCTTGCCATTGCGCGACAAGTTGTGCGACGCATCGGGGAAACGGACGAACTCGGTCGGCACGCCCAGTTTTTTGAGCGCGATGTAAAATTGTTCGGCTTGTTCGGTGGGACAACGCATATCTTTTTCGCCGTGCAAAATCAGCAGTGGCGTCTGGCACTGCGCCACGTGCGCGATCGGCGAATGCGCGAGATATTCCTCCGGATTATTCCACGGCTCGTCCCCCACTTCCCAGTCCGTCGCGAAAAAGTGTCCGATGTCGCTCGTGCCGTAGAACGAGTAAAAATTATTGAGCGCGCGCATCGCGACCGCCGCGCGAAAACGATGCGTGTGCGTGATAATCCAATCGGTCATGTACCCGCCGTACGATCCGCCCGCGACGCCGCACTGTTTGCTATCAAGCCAGGGACATTTTTCGAGCGCGTGATCCATCGCCGCCATCAAGTCGCGATAATCGCCCCCGCCCCAATCGTGGTACGTCGCCTTGACGAAATCCTGACCATAGCCGGCACTGCCGCGCGGATTCGTGAACACGACGGCGAATCCGCGCGCACACAACAGTTGAAACTCGTGAAAGAACGCCGCGCCGTACGCGCTGTGCGGACCGCCGTGAATTTCCAACACGACCGGATATTTCTTCCCGGCGCGCCAGCCAATCGGCTTCATCAACCACGCTTCGACATCCCAGCCATCGTCACGCGGCACCGTGAATCGCTCCGGCATGGCAAGTTGCACCGACGCGAGCCAATCGGCGTTGACACGCGTGACACGCGTCGGGCGCGGATTGTTCGCGCGCGCGACAAACACATCGTTCGGGTTGAGCGCATCGGTGATCGCCAGCGCAAAACGATTCGCCGCGCGCGAGTACGAGAAATCAAAGACCTGGTGTTCGCCTTGTGTAACCTGTTTGACCTGGAGATCGCGCATTGTCGCGGTGTAAACATTACTCGTGCCGCCGTCGGTCGCGAGAAAGTACACCGTGCTGGAATCGCCCGACCACTGCGGAGCAAGCACAGACTCTTCGCCCGCACGTAGGTCGGTGACAATCGTGCTGCCGTACCCGCGATCAAAATTGATCGTGAGTTTGCGAACCACGCCGCCGCGCGCCGGAAGCAGATAGATACCGGGCTGGGTCACGCGCGAGAATTCATTCGCATGTCCAACGAACGCGAGCCACTTGCCATCGGGCGAAAACGCCGGCGCGCTCGCTGGACCTCTGCCGCGCGTGAGCCGTCTGATCGCACCACCCTGCGCCGGCACTGCCCACAAATCGGTGACGTTCGTTTCGTCGGCGCGCGCGGTACGATTCGCCGCGAACACAAGCGTTTTGCTATCGGGCGACCAGGTCGGTGCGGTGTGGTTGAACGCGCCGCGCGTGAGTTGCCTCACCCCACTCCCCCTGCCCCCTCTCCCCTCTCCTGACTTTTGGTCAGGAGAGGGGAGAGGGGTGAAGACGAAGACCTGTCGCCACGCGTAATCCCACAATCCTTCGCCATCGGCTTTATAGTTGAGCCGCGTGTACGATTTCACGTCAGAGTTATCGCGCACGCCGTTCGCGGTTTTTGAGTCTTGTGTAACCACCTTCGAAGTGTACGCGATCAATGTGCCGTCAGGCGACCAGACCGGCGCGCTCGGTTTGTTCGCGTCGTCGGTGAGGCGTTGCGCTTCGCCGCCGGTGATCGCGATGAGACAGAGTTGCTCCGCCTTGTCCTTTTCGCGATCCGAGATGAACGCAAGCCGTTTGCCATCCGGCGACCAACGCGGTGCGCGGTCTTTGCCTTCGCCGAACGTGAATTGGCGCGGCGACGCCGAACCATCGCTTGGCACGAGCCAGATGTGCGAGTGGTACGCATCGCGCGCGAGATCGGGCGTCGTCAAAACAAACGCAACGGTTTTGCCGTCGGGCGAAATCTGCGGATCGAAAACAAGTCGAATGTTGAACAAATCGTCAACGGTGATAGCGCGTTTGGGCATCAGGGTCTCCTTCGAAAAATGTACTTGCATTATACTCGCGAAGGGAAAACATGGCGAAGCCAGACTGCGTGATCTACAAAAACGAGAAACGATGGAGCAAGGCACAATGCGGCACAATTCAACATCGCAAAGCTAGGCAATTTCACGCGCGGCATTGTCAGCCAGTGCGCCTTTGGCGGCGTCCATCGTTCTGTGATATAATCTGTGTCGGAGGTGAGTACTATGCAACTCGAAGATTATTTTGATTTTCTTGCGCCCGATGATATTCGCATCAAGGGATCGCGCGTTGGCATCGAATCAATTTTGTATGATTATATTTATCGCGAGCAAACTCCTCAAGAGATTCAACAACATTTTCCAACATTGACGCTTGAGGAGATTCAAGCCACCATTCTTTACTATCTTCACAACCGCGAGAAAGTAGAAGCATACATTACTGCTTGGTTGGAGTGGGGAGACCAGATGCGCGCAGAGCAAGACCGCAATCCCCCACCTGTAGTTATTCGTTTGCGTGCGCTAAAAGCCGAACGTGAAAAAGCGGCAATGGCACAGGCGAGATGAATACCATTCGTTTTCTGCTGGACGAAAACGTTCATCCGCTTTATCGCACCGAGTTGTTGAAGCGAGAGCGGACGCTGGTTGTCTGGCGTGTGGGTATGGTTGGTGTGCCGCCAAGAGGAACACCTGACCCAGACATTTTAGATTGGTGCGAGAAGCACGCGTTCATTTTGGTAACGAACAACCGCGCATCCATGCCACCACACTTGAAAGACCATTTAGCGCAAGGACGACACATCCCAGGAATCCTCGTTATGAACGACAAGATGAGCATCAACGACACTATCGAAGAACTGTTGCTGATATGGACGGCATCCACAGAAAACGAATACACGGATAGAATGGTCTACTTGCCGTTGCGATAATTGTCCAGCAACTTTGCGAATGCTCGAACCGTCGCCATTGCGCGGCGGTTTATGTTTTCAGATGCTGGTATGTTGCGTCGCACTCCGATTGAAAAGGAATGACGCCAAACGCCGTAACGCACCGACCGCGTTAAGTCACACGCGAAATGGAGCCGCCGTCCAACTGCGCCAACCAACTTTGCCAAAAGCCGTGTACGTGGCGTGGTCGCCGTGCGCGCGTGTTTCTGCATTCGTGCGTGTTTGTCGCTCAAGGAATAGCGAGATTCTCTTACTCGACTATCTTCCAGTAAGAATCTTTTCGGATGATTTTATCCTCACGGAATTCCCAGAGGTCGCAACCACGTACTTCAACGCGAACACCCGAGGTCGTCGTGCCTGTCAATGTCCATTCAGAAACACCCATGTTGCCGCACACCCAATGACGAGCATCTCCATAATGAACATCGGGAAGTCCCTTGAAACGGCTCGCAAGTCCTTCGCGGACTTGCGCCTTGCCTATATAACGTGTTCCCCAGGGAGAAGAACCACGGGGCAGGTCAAAGGTACAATCTTCCGCAAAGAACTCCATGATGGCATCCAAATCATGCCGATTGAATGCTTCGGTAATTTCTTTCAAGATATCAATGGTAACTGTGGGATGGCTGGACATTTTCATCATCTCCCTATCTTTTCGCCCACACGCCTAATTCGCCGTGAGCGACAGTGTCTTGATTGAAAAGCCATGCCGCAGAATGCTGCCGCTGGCTGATTCCGCGGCAAGGTGGCTTGCGAAATGCAAGTACGTTTGCCAGCGCAAACCACCGCCCGCCAAAAGGCGGCGACCGTGGCGGAATCGGCGTGTGTGTGTTTCACGCCGTGTTCTGGTGTGAGCAACAATCTCTGTTAATGAGTATCCGACATATCTTGTACTTGAGTGCTCTTCATTTCCCTGTACTGCTGCCCAAAGTCCTGCTCGAACGTCTTCTCTACAAGGAAATGGTAAGTCATCTGCACGTATAAGAATTCGATACTCGCTATGTATAGACTGGCAATTGCCACGACAACAGATAGAAAACTGGTTATTGTCAGAGGGTAACTGTTCGTGGTCGCCGCGAAAAGAAATATTACAAAGAATAGGATGCCGCTTAACGCTGCCAGCAGTGTTACCAAAGCATGATAAACGACGTACACCAGAATAGCCCTATCATCAGAGCTACTCCCAAAGAATGCCATCATAGCACCCTGTCGATACCCCTTGTCGTAGACATAGTTGTAAATTGTTCGCCAACTGCTTGGTAACCACTGACGAAAAAGCTTGGCTAGCACCTGAATTAGGTAGTATGCAATCATGCTGGCGATGATGCCAAGCACGATAATTCCAGGAATAGTGCCCTTGAGCCATTCCTCGATTGAGGTCAAATTCATTTTGCTAACTTCTCCATTCTTCTGACGAAAGATTCGATTCAAATATCAGCGGCATGGCGCGAAACGTTAGAGCCGCACGACGGCGCGCGCGCTTCGACGTCCTGGTGTCACGCGCCTTCCCGCGCGCGCGGTTGGGCGGCGTATGTTTCGCGATGGGCGTCCACTCTATCGGCTATCTGAATACCCACCTTTGCCATCCCAGGACATTCAAACGGAACTCGCCCATCGCGAAACTCCTTGCTTCCCGCAATGCCGATTGCGGAAAACCAAACGGCATTTTCCGTAACTATTTTGACCTGGTCAGGTCTCATCCATCTATGCCGACTCCTCCTCATTTTTTCTGCGTTTGGCTTTCTATTTTGTCTGATGCAAAAACGCGTGAACATCTTTTACTTGACGTCATCTAGTTTCATATTGTCGAGCGGGCTTTTGATTTTCTGCATTCCACGTTCGGTCGTCTCGATACTACCGCACCCAAGTAATTCCGGAATGTACCCGCGAAGCGTATTCACCCCGTCTTCCAACAAAAACACCTGCCGCCGACGCGCGCACGCGCATCAACAAGCAGGTGCCATAGTTGCTGGGTTCGAATCGCTATTCAATTGCGCTTGCATCCCGCGTGTAAACATCGCGCGCTCCGTGATGAGAAGCGAACTGGATCATACCAGGAACAAAGACAAGCGTATGTGTAAGATTATATCACAATTGACGCCAAGCCAAAATTTCCGCGCAGTGGGCATTCCCATGCTTTGTGGTTGATCGGACATTGGCAAACTACGCGCGTTGTTTCTGCGGCGATTCATCCTTCGGCAACCAGAACGCGAGCAAACCCGCGATCACCGGCAACGCCGCGTTCAGGTACATCGTCGGCAACAGCCCGATCGTATCGGCGGCATAACCGCTCGCGGCAGTGCCCACCGCGCCGGCGACAAACGTAAATCCCAGGACGATGCCGGACATCAACCCCAGCCCGCGCGGAACAAGCGATTGCGCCATCACAAGTGTCACCGGAAACGATGCGCCGATAGCGACACCCAGGAGCGCACCCGAGGCGTACACCATCGCGCCATTCGCCAGCATCAATCCGACTAACGCGGGACCGCTCAGAATCGTCGAAGCGATCAACACGCGGCGACGCCCGAAGCGATCGGAAAGCGTGCCCCCCATCAAACCGCCGACGGCGACGGGGAACAAGACGCTGAACAACACGCGCCCCGAATCGTCGTTCGAGTACCCGAACGACTTGAACACTTGCGGCACGTACGTCGAAACCGCCGCGCTCATCCACGAACGAAAAAAGATGACGAGCGTCAATATGATAATGACCGCGATCGGCGCCATCACTTTCGCCGCGGCAATTGGTTGTTTGGTCGGCGCGGCGTGGAACTGACGCTGGCGTTCCGCGAGCAACCAAAAAATCAGCGCGGCTTGCGCAAACCCCAACACCGCGAACGTTTGCGGCATCAACGCGCCAGTCAACCCAAAGAGCGCAGTCCCGAAAATCGGACCAGTCGAATAGCCGCCGTTGCCGCCGAACATGAAAATCGAAGCCGCGACGCCGCGCTGTTTCGCCGGCACATCCGCGGCGAGCGTTGCGCCCTGCGGATGGAACGCGCCCGAACCCAACCCCGCGATGATCGAGAGCGCGAGCAGAACATAGTAATCATCCACAAATCGCATCACGCCGACCGTCACCGCAATGCCGGCGACGCCCAACACCGCCATCGGGCGATTGCCGCGTTGATCGCCCAGCCAACCGAAAAATGGTTGACTCAACGAGCCGGCGAGACTGTAGACCGTTGAGATGAAACCGATTTGAAAATATGTCAGGTGCAATGTGTCGGTGAGTACGACGAGAATCATCGGCAACATGCCCGAATACATATCCACGCTGAAATGTCCGAGCGTCGCGGCGGTGAGAGAACGATACTGCGAAAAAGTCGAACGCGCATTGTCTAGATTCAATTTAATCCTCCAACGCGCACTATACCATCTTGTTTTTGGCTTGGCAAGTCAAAATCATAGTTTGTGGTACGAACGGATCGCCCACTTGCAATATACGAGCAAGCCGCCCGCGCCACAGAGTGGCATCCATAGAAAATCTTCCAGGAAAATTTGACACGTACCCCCATCTCGGATATACTTGCGCCCAAATTTGCAACCGCGCCGACGCGGTTGCATAACATCATTTCCAGCGCCGGCATTTTTTCTTTGGAGGAGAAGAAGTGAAACGCTCTGTACTCGCTCTCGTTATTCTCGTTGTCGCGTTGATCGTCGTCGCGTGCGCCGCGCCCACCACCGCCCCGAGTTCGTCCGGTTCTGCCGCCAGTGGCATGCCCGATCTCAAAGGACGCACGCTCAAAGTCGGTAGTGACACGACGTACCCCCCATTCGAATCCCTCGACAAGGACAAAAAAGTCGTCGGCTTTGACGTTGAACTCGTCGCCGAAATCTGCAAAAAGGTCAACTGCACCGCGACGTTCAACACCGCCGATTTCGACGGCTTGATGATCGCGGTCAACAACAAGACGTACGATTTCTCCGCGTCCGGTTGGACGATCACCGACGAACGCGCCAAGACCGTGGATTTCTCGCTGCCATACATGCCCAACACCGAAGTCCTCGTCGTCCGCGCCGATGAAGCGCGTGTCAAGGAACCGGAAGATTTGAAGAAACCGGAATTCATCGTCGCCACGCAACTCGGCACGACCAACGCGGTGACCGCTAAGAAATTGGTCGCCGACGCGAACAAGCAGGTTAAGGAATTCCAGGATTTTCCCGCCGCCATTGCCGCGCTCATCAACAAGCAAGCCGATGCCGTCGTGATTGACACCTTTGCCGCGTCGGCATTGCTCGAAGACAACAAAGGCAAAATCAAATTGACCGGCAAGCAATTCGGCAACGAATTTCTCGGACTCGTCTTCCGCAAAGGCGACAAGGAACTCAGGGACGCCTTTGACGCCGGTTTGAAGGCGGTCTACAAGGACGGCACGTGGACCAAGCTCTGCGAAAAATGGTGGAAGGGCATTGACCCCAAACCAGATTGCGCCGGCAAATTGCTGTCCGACAAATTGGGCAAATAACCATCCCTCACGCTACCCTCCCCTGTCGTCCCTTCTCCCCCTGCGATACGAAACAGAGGGAGTTAGGGAGGCAGGGAGGTAGCGCGAGAATTCCCCGAGCGCGTTTCGCCATGGCCGCGAGAAAACCAGCGAGATAATTTACCCTGGCGCGTTCGACCAGACGTATCCTTGTGCGGGCACCACGACGTGACCGCAATTCCTAACTGCGCTGCATTGCAGAGCCGCGATCATCGCGGTGACCGACAAATGCCCAATGTCTGATCCTGACCCATCGTCTAAACCAACCCCGGTTCGCTCGGCGCGCCCCGCGCCGAGTTCGGGTCGCGCTCTACCCATCCCTGGCATCGCCGAGATGCCATGGTGGATTGTCATCCTCGCCATCGTCGGCGTCATCGCGATTGTCGTCATTGCCACAAGCCAAGATTATATCTCGATCCTGCTGATCCTCGGCAGTGGCATCTACCTAACACTGACCGTCACACTCTTCGCGTTTCTCCTTGCGCTCGTCATTGGCTTGGTCGCCGGGCTGATGCGCGTATCGCAGAATCCGGTTCTCAATACGATTGCCACACTCTACGTCGAAGTCGTGCGCGGCATTCCGTTGCTCGTGCAGATTCTGTACTTTTTCTACGTCATCGCGCCATTCTTCGCCGAGCACACACCCGACCCCGTCTCCGGCATTTTTCGCGATGAAGTGATCCAGGGCATCATCGCTCTCGCGATCGGCTACGGCGCGTACCTTGCCGAGGTGTACCGCGCCGGCATCCAATCCATCGCGCGCGGACAAGTCGAAGCGGCGCGCGCGCTCGGTATGTCGTACTTGCAAGCGATGCAGCTCGTGATTCTGCCGCAAGCGTTGCGCGTGATTCTGCCGCCGCTTGGCAACGATTTCATTTCGATGCTCAAGGATTCCGCGCTCACGTCCGCGATCAGCGTCAAGGAGTTGACGCTGTGGACGCGCCAGCGCAGCGCGAACACGTTTCGTCCGCTCGAACACTGGACGATGGCGGCATTGTTGTATCTCGTAATGACCCTGGGTCTATCTTTGATCGTGCGCTATATCGAACGCAAATTTCAGATTCCGAAATAACACCCCTTTAGCCACGCCCTTAAGGGCGTGGCTAAAGGGGTGCGGAGGCAGCATGGCACTACTCGACGCGAAACAAGTGACGAAACGATTCGGTGGGTTGACCGCCGTGGATCGAGTTGATTTTGTGATCGAACAAGGCATGATCGCCAGTTTGATCGGTCCCAACGGCGCGGGCAAGACGACGTTCTTTAATTGCATCACCGGGTTTTATCGTCCCGAAGAAGGACACATTATTTTCGATGGTCATGCGCTCGTCGGACAACGTTCGGATCGTATTACCGCGTTGGGCATCGGACGCACATTCCAGAACATTCGGCTCTTTGCCAACATGTCCGCGCTCGAAAACGTGATGATCGGGCAACACACGCGCACCAAGGCGAACGTGTTCGGCGCGATCGTGCGCGACGGCGGGACAGTCGCCGAAGAGAAACGCGTCGCCCAACGTTCGCGCGAACTGCTCGAATTTGTCGGACTGCGCGGGTACGAGAACGAACTGGCGAAGAACCTGGCATACGGCAGTCAACGCCGTCTCGAAGTCGCGCGCGCGCTCGCAACCGAACCGAAACTACTTTTACTCGACGAGCCGACTGCTGGGATGAATCCGCAAGAGACCTCCGAGATGGTTGGTTTCATTCGCCGTCTGCGCGATGAACTCAAGTTGACGATTCTGCTGATCGAGCATCAAATGAAAGTTGTGATGACGATTTCGGATTATGTGAGCGTGCTCGACTTTGGCGCAAAAATTGCGGAAGGCACGCCCGCCCAGGTGCAAAAAGACGCGCGCGTGCGCGAGGCATACCTCGGCAAAGAGTACGGCGAGATCGCCGCGTAACCCCCTATTAGCCACGCTTAAGGACGTGGCTAATAGGAATCAACAAAAGGTAACGAACTATGCCAATGCTCGAAGTCAAAGACATTCACACGTACTATGGACATATCCACGCGCTCAAGGGCGTCAGTCTCACGGTGGAAAAAGGTGAAATCGTCACGCTGATTGGCGCGAACGGCGCGGGCAAAACCACGACGCTCAAAACGATTTCCGGTTTGCTGCGTCCGCGCCAAGGCGAAATCTGGCTCGAAGGCGAACGGATTGACGGATTGCCCGCGCACGTTATCGTGACCAAAGGCATCGGTCAATCGCCGGAAGGTCGCAAGGTGTTTTCGCGTCTCACCGTGGAAGAGAATCTGCAAATGGGTGCGTACTCGCGCACCGACACCGCCAGCATCGCGCGCGACTTGGAATTTGTCTACGCGTTGTTTCCGCGTTTGGCGGAACGCCGCGCGCAATTGGGCGGCACGCTCTCCGGCGGCGAACAACAAATGCTCGCGATGGGTCGCGCCTTGATGTCGCACCCGCGCGTGTTGATGCTCGACGAACCTTCGATGGGGCTTGCGCCGGTGCTCGTCGAAGCGATCTTTGAAACGATTCGCAAGTTGAACGGCGAAGGCACAACAATTTTGCTGATCGAACAGAACGCGGCGAAGGCGCTCCAGGTCGCGCATCGCGGCTATGTCATCGAGACTGGGCAGATCGTCGTCAAAGACGCGGCTGCGAATCTGCGCCAAAACGAAATGGTTCGCAAATCGTACCTCGGCGAATCGTAACGAACGGACGCCGCCCATTTGTTTGACACGCGTTTTCAAGGTACATATAATTGCCGCAATTTGCGGTTGGGGATTTCTGCCGATCTTTTTCCGAACGCTTGGCTCGACGATGAGACGAGACAACTAAAGGAGGTGAGTCACGCTACCGATGTGGGTTTGAATTGCGAATGCTCGCCCGTGATCGGTTTGGCAAACCGTTTGACGAAGCGTCAGCACGTTTCGCCAACGCGCGCCGAGCACGATGATGTGAACAGACACAATCCTTAAGGAGGAGAAGTCCGATGAAAGCGAAAATTTTGTTTGTGGTACTGCTGGTCGCGTTGATCGCAACCGCTTGCGCGGCGCCGACCGCCGCGCCAACCGCCGCCCCGCCGACCAAGGCGCCGGCGGCTGCGCCGACTACGGCTCCTGCCGCGCCGACTGCCGCGCCTGCGGCGGCGACCAAAGCGCCCGAACCGACCAAAGCCCCCGCGCCAACGACGGCGCCGGCGGCAACGTCCAAGGGCACGATCAAGATCGCGTCGCAAAGCCCGCTCTCCGGCGACCAAGCGTCGCTCGGTGAAGGCATCAAACTCGGCACGCAACTCGCAGTCGAGCAATTGAGCAAGCCGCTCGTGGACCTGGGCTACAAGGTCGAGTACGTTCCGTTCGATGACCAAGCCAAGCCGGACGTGGGCGTGGCGAACGCCAAGAACCTGGTCACCGATCCCGACATCATGGTCGTCATCGGTCACTTGAACTCTGGCGTTGCGATTCCATCGTCCGAAGTATACAAAGATACCGACCTCGCGATGGTTTCCCCCGCGAACACCAACCCGAACGTAACCGATCGTGGTTATGCTACCGTGAACCGCGTCTGCGGTCGCGATGATGTGCAAGGTCCTTCCGGCGCGGAATTCGCGGCGAAAGAACTGAAAGTCAAGTCGGTCTACATCCTGCACGACAAGACGACCTACGGTCAAGGCGTCGCCGAATTCTTCCGCGACACTGCCAAGACGTTGGGCTTGAACATCCTCGGTTTCGAAGGCACCGAAGAAAAAGCGAACTTTGATCCGATCTTGACACCGATCAAAGCCGCGAATCCCGACTTGATCTACTTTGGCGGTCTGTATCCGCAAGCCGGTCCGTTGATCAAGCAAGCGCGCGCCAAGGGCATCAATTCGATCTTGCTTGGACCCGATGGTCTCGACTCGTCCGACTTTGCCAAGCTTGCCGGCGATGCCGCCGTCAACACGTACTACACTAGCGTTGCCGCGCCAGCCGCCGCGTTCCCGGATGCCGCGCAGTTCATCAAAGATTTCAAAGCGAAATTCAACAAAGACCCGCAACCGTTCGCCGCGCACGCGTACGACTCCGCCGCGATCGCGTTGAAAGCCATCGCCGCCGTCGCCAAGGACGCCAAGCCAACCCGCAAGGCAGTCTCCGCCGCGATCCGCGCGACGAAAGATTTCAAGGGTATCACCGGCGTCTACACCTTCAACAAGAATGGCGACCCGACCATTGCCAAGTACTTCTTCATCAAAGTTACATCGGGTGATCCCGCCAAGTGGGACGCCAACCCCATCGCCAAGACGCTTGAAATCGCGCCGCCCGAAAAGAAATAGTCCGCATCACTGAGTGGGAAGGGAGCCGCGTGCTCCCTTCCCCACCTTGCTGGTTGGAGGAACGCGTTGAGAAGTTTTCTTGATTCCAGAGTGTACAAATTTTTGATCTTGCCGGTCGCGCAGATGCTGCTGTACGTCGCGGGCACCGTATTCATTCTGTCTGCGCTTGTGTTGATCCTCGGATTTATTTTCCGCGACATTCGCACTGATTTCAATTTGCTTGAACGGGTCTGGTTGATTTTGCCCCAGGTCGCCGTGGACGGCATCTCCGCCGGTTTTGTGTACGCGATGATCGCGCTCGGTTACACCATGGTGTACGGCGTGCTCGAATTCATCAATTTCGCGCACAGTGAAATTTTCATGGTCGGCGCGTTTATCGGCGCGGAAGTTTTGTTAATCATGAACTCGGCGGGCGTCCTTGGCGCGGTGCATCCGCTGATTCTGCTCCTCCTCATTCTTCTGTTCGGAATGCTTGGGAGCGGCGGCTTGGCAGTGACCGTCGAACGCATCGCGTATCGTCCACTACGCGGCGCGCCGCGTTTGGTTCCCCTCATCTCGGCGATTGGCGTCTCGCTCTTTCTCCAAGACGCCGTGCGTTTTTTCGAAGGCATTTGGCGCAACGAATTCTACCTCACGTATCCCACTATCAAATTTTTTGAACAGCGCATCATCCTTTCCTCCACGATTGATTTCTCGGTCAAGTCCATCATCGTCATTCTGGGCGCGATTTTGATGCTGGTCATTCTCAACTATTTCGTCAACGCGACCAAGATCGGTACCGCGATTCGCGCCGTCGCGCAAGACCGCGCGACCGCCAGTTTGATGGGGATTGACGTGAACCAAATCATCGTGCTCACGTTCTTCATCGGCGGTGCGATGGGCGGCGCGGCGGGCGTGTTGTTCGGCTTGCAGTACAACACGATCAATCCGTTCACCGGTTTTATTCCTGGGTTGAAAGCATTCACCGCCGCGGTGCTCGGCGGCATCGGCAACATCAGCGGCGCGATGCTGGGCGGCATCGTGCTCGGCATCATGGAAGCGTACGGCGCGTCGTACCTCTCGATCTTTACCAGCGGCGCGTTCGGCGCGGAGTACAAAGATATTCTGGCGTTTAGTATTTTGATCATCATTTTGATTTTCCGACCCGCCGGTTTGCTCGGGCAGGTCGTACGGGAAAAGGCGTAGAGGGGGACGCGATGAGCAAATCAACTACGCCCAGTTTGTGGCAACGCTTAATGGCAACGCAGAACGCGCGCATCACGTTCATCTTGGCGTGGGTCGTCATCACGTCGTACCTCGTCGTGGCAACCCCGCGCCAATTGGCGTTCGGTTTGGCGACACAAGCCGTGTTCATTCTCTTTGCCGGTTCGGTGCTCTGGCTTTACTATCTCCAGATTCCGAACGCGCTCAAAGTCGTCATCGGCTTTCTCGTCCTCGGCGTCCTGATTCCGGTCTTCGGCGGATTGAACCAATATTATTTGGAAGTCGCGACCCAGGTGTGTATCTTCTCTGCCCTCGCACTCGGCTTGAACATCGTCGTCGGGTTTGCCGGTCTGCTCGACCTGGGTTACGTTGCGTTCTATCTCGTCGGCGCGTACACCTGGGCGATCTTCGGATCGCCGCAGGCGCAAAAATTCATCCCGCCCGAATTGCTCAAGTTCCCGCTCGCGCAAGAATTTTTCTTTCCGTTCTTTTTCCTCGCAACGTTCCTCGCCGCGCTGACCGGCATCATGCTCGGCTTGCCGGTATTGCGCGTGCGCGGCGACTATCTCGCCGTCGTCACGCTCGGCTTTGGCGAGCTATTGCGCGTCGTCGCAAACAATCTCGACAAGCCGGTGAACATCACGAACGGTCCGCAAGGCATCACGCCGATCCAGCGACCGCCGCTCTTTTTCCGATCCTGGTTCGAGGGCTTTGGCACAGCACTGCACGGCGCATCAACGGGACTCCCGCTTGGACTCGATAAAGTCTTCGGTGGCATCGGTAGTTGGATGGAGAATGCAAACCCCGCGCAGTTGTATCCGATCTACTTTTATTTTCTCGTGCTCCTGGTTATCGCGATCGTCATTTTCGTGTCGCGTCGCGTGAGCGATTCGCGCATCGGGCGCGCGTGGGAAGCGGTGCGCGAAGACGAAGACGCCGCAGTCGCGATGGGCATTCCGATTGTGACGACCAAACTCGCCGCGTTCGCGACGGGCGCATCGTTCGCCGGCGCGATGGGCATGTTGTTCGCGGCAAAGCAAGTGTTCATCAATCCCGAATCGTTCACATTCCTCGAATCCATCGGCGTGCTCGCCATGGTCATCGTCGGGGGCATGGGCAGTATTCCCGGCGTCGTGCTCGGCGCGACCGCGTTGACGGTGCTCAACCTGCAGATTCTCCCGAACATTTCACTCGCCCTGAACAGCATTCGCCAAGCTGGGTACGTCATCCCAGTCATCAACTATAATCTCGCGCAACTGCCGAGTCAGTTCGAGCCTGCCAAGTACCAACGCATGGTGTTTGGCTTGGTGCTCATCGTGATGATGCTCGTGCGACCGGAGGGATTGTTGCCGGCAAAACGGCGGCGCGTGGAGATTCACCAAGACAAGGAAGTCGAAGCGATTGTGTAACCGAATGGGGTTGGAGTGCGTCTCCAGCCCCTTGTTGTTTGAAGAAGACGGAAGACGAAAGACGGAGGACGGATGATTTTCCGTCTTTGGTCATCCGTCCTCCGTCGTGACAAGGAGGACGCAATGACCGCGAATTACGTGTTGATTGAAAACGCTTTGCCTGCGGTAATCGTGACAATGAATCGTCCCGAGCAACGCAACGCGCTCTCGACTGAACTGATGCGCGCGCTGATTACCGCGCTCGACCAGACCAGCGCGCGCGCAGAATGTCGCGTCATCATCCTCAAAGGCGCGGGCGTCGCGTTCTCCGCGGGACACGATTTGCGCGAGATGCTCAATCGCACGCGCGAAGACGAACGCGCGATTTTCGATGTGTGCGTCGAGTTGATGCAAATGATTCAGCGCATTCCGCAACCGGTGATTGCGTCAGTGCACGCCATCGCGACGGCGGCAGGGTGCCAACTCGTCGCGACGTGCGACCTCGCCATCGCGTCCGAGCACGCGAAATTCGCGACACCCGGCGTCAAGATCGGTTTGTTCTGCTCAACGCCCCAGGTCGCGTTAAGTCGTTGCATCGGACGCAAGCGCGCGTTGGAGATGCTGTTGACCGGCAAGATGATTGACGCGGCGACTGCCGCTGATTGGGGCTTGGTCAATCGCGTCGTGCCCGCCGAGCAACTCGACGCGCAGGTGATGGATCTCGCGCAACAAATCGCGTCCGCGAGTCCGCTCACGTTGAAGATCGGTAAGCAATCGTTTTACCGGCAGATTGATTTGTCGCAACAAGCCGCGTACGCGTTGATGGCAGAGACGATGGCGGAAAGCGCGCTGACGTGCGACGCGCAGGAAGGGATGAACGCGTTTCTGCAAAAACGCGCGCCGGTGTGGCAAGGGAAATAGTTCATTAGTCGAATGGTCAAATGGTCAGATTGGCGCAACCGACCCAGGAGGGCAAAGTGGGGAAAATCTTTTTGGTCAGTTGTCATTCGCCGTGTTCTTGGCTATAATTGTGTTGTAGGTAGACAATTGGTAACTGATATTCGGATTCTCACGCGACAAACGATTATCCGACTCGCCCAACGGCGTCAACATGCGGGAACAGGTAGCGCGCCGGCATTTCTCGCAGAAAGGACAGCCCGGATGAAATGGCTCGACCTGACACCAACGCTTGCGCCAATTCACTGGGCTTGTGTTGGCGCGGTAGCGACGCGTTTGTACATGCCTGAACGCGCAACGCGCGATATGGACGCGGCAATTCGCGCTCAAGACACCTTCGCGGCGCGGCAGAAACTGGTGCAAGCAGGATTCGTGCTTCAAGGCGAATTGAGCATCGGCGAATCAACGTGGCGCGCACCGGATGGGCAGATCATTGACGTGATCGAAGGTCGCGACGAGTGGTGGACAGATGCGCTCGCCGAAGCGCAATCGAATCGCGACGAGCAAGGATTGCCCGTGTTGCCACTGCATTATCTGGTCTTGATGAAATTCCAGTCGGGGCGCGTTCAGGATATTGCGGATGTGACCCGAATGTTGGGATTGGCGAGCGCGGCAGACCTGGATGCCGTACGTGTGTTGTTCAAACGTTACGCGCCGAATGATGTGAGTGATCTCGAAAGTTTGATCGCGTTGGGCAAGTTGGAAACTGGCGCGGCAAAGTAAATTTCGTTGCAGAAATTCAGAAATCACGGCTTTTCTAAAGTCGCTTGACTCACTTGCTAACCTAACCCTCAACCCCCTTCCCTATAAGGGACGGGGGCAGGGGGATGGGTCGGCAAATGACTTTTGAAAAACCGTGTTCAGAAATTCCTCCCGCTTGACGAACCGGCGAATGTATGATATAGTATTGACCGTTAGAGCCAAGTAGATTCGGTTAATCAAAGCCGTCCAGTCTTGTGGCTGGTCGGTTTTTCTTATACCTCTTACTATCCCCTAACGCTCGCAAAGAGCACTGTGCGTGATTGAAAAAATGCCCGTGACGCTTTGCGACCGATGTGTCCCTCGCGGTTGTTCACCTCGGCATACTTTCACCGCATAGGAGTTTGATGAGTTTTGGTACTTTTGCACTTGACCCGCGCTTACAACAAGGCGTGCGGTCGTTGGGTTTTACCCAGCCCACACCGATTCAGTCCGCGACGATTCCCGCCGCGCTGACTGGTCAAGATGTATTGGGTTCGGCGGAGACGGGCACCGGCAAAACAGCCGCGTACCTTCTGCCGCTTTTGCAACGCTTGCTCGGTACGCGCATGCGTACACCCCGCGTGTTGATTCTCGTGCCGACGCGCGAACTGGCGCTTCAGGTCACGGAGCACGCACAAGCGTTGAGCGCACACACCGATCTGCGCGTCGCCGCGATTTACGGCGGCGTGGCGATGAGTAATCAGACGAACGCGCTGCGGCGTGGCGCGGATGTGATCATCGCGACGCCCGGACGATTGCTCGATCACATCGAGCGCAAGAACGTCGCGTTCGCGTCGCTCCAGGCGCTCGTGCTCGACGAAGCCGATCGGATGCTCGACATCGGCTTTTTGCCGGACATTCGCCGCATCATCGCGTTATTGCCGCGCGAACGGCAAACGCTGTTGTTTTCCGCCACGCTCGTACCCGCGATTGTGAGTCTCGCCGCGCAAATCACGCGGCGCCCCGCGCGCATTCAAGTCGAAAAGAAAACCACGCCCGACGCGATTGCGCAAACATTCTTCCCGGTGCCGGAACATTTAAAAGTCCAAGTGCTCCAACGATTGTTGTGCGAAAAAGAAATGGACAGCGTCCTGATCTTTGCGCGCACCAAACGGCGCGCCGATCGCGTCGCGCGGCAATTACGCAACGCGAACATTCGCGCCGATGTGATTCACGGCGACCGCTCGCAAGGACAACGCATCGCCGCGCTCGAAGCTTTTCGTCGCGGCAAAGCGCGTGTGCTCGTCGCGACCGACATCGCCGCGCGCGGGATTGACGTCGAAGGCATTTCGCACGTCGTCAACTATGACGTGCCGATGCAAGCGGAAGATTACGTGCATCGCATCGGTCGCACCGGACGCGCGCAAGCGGCGGGGTGCGCGTACACACTCGTCACACCGACGGACGAAACGATGGTCCGTCGCATCGAAAATGTATTGCAACGCAAAATTGAGCGCCGTCGTCTGGACGGGGTTGATTATCGCGCGCCGGCGTTGGTTCAGCCGGACGCCGAAGCGATTCGGCGGTACGTCGAATCGCAGCGTCACGCGCGGCAAAAAATGGTGGCGACGCCGGCATAGTGCTCGCGTCGTCGAATTGACTCGGAAGGAATTGCCGACGCGTAGAGCGGGGCATTTTTTCCAGAACCCAAAAGGAGAGGTTCAAAATGGAATCGAAGTTGTACGTTGGCAATTTGCCTTACAACGTGAGTGAGGACGACTTGCGTGCGCTCTTTGCCCAAGCCGGCGAGGTCAAGGAAGTGTCCTTGATTTTGGATCGCGAAACGCGACGCCCCAAAGGTTTCGGTTTTGTCGAAATGGCGACGGATGCGGACGCGCAAAAAGCGATCCAGATGTTCAACAGCCACGAACTCGATGGTCGCGCGATCACGGTGAACGTGGCGCGCCCACGCGAAGAGCGCAGCGGTGGCGGCGGCTTCCGCGGCGGTAGCAGCGGCGGCGGCGGCGGCTACGGCACGCATCGCGGCGGCGGCTACGGCACGCATCGCGGCGGTGGACGCGGCGGTCGCGGTGGCGGCGGCGGCGGACGCTACTAGAAGCAAAAGACCTGGGAGGTTTTGTAAACCTTCCAGGTCTTTTTGATTACTTGTCTTGCCGCGCAAATCGCGGTAAAATCGCGCTACGTTTTACATGGACGCGACATCGGAGATTGGAATTTGGGGCATTCATCTACGCGGGGTTATGTTTTTGTTTTGCTTGCCGCCATTTTATGGGGCACACTGGGAATATTTTTCCGTTCGTTGTACGACGATTTTGGTTTGTCCGGCTTGACGATTCCATTCTTGCGCGCGGTGTTGACCGGCGCGATTCTACTGACCTGGGTTGCGTTAACACAACCGCGCCTCTTGAGAATTCCGCGCCGCGCGATCCCATTTTTCATCGCGTATGGATTCTGCGCGGTTGCCGCGTTCTATTTCACGTACACCAACGCGGTGATTCAAACGAGCGTGACGACGGCGGTGGTGCTCCTCTACACCGCGCCCGCGTTTGTGACGTTGATGGCGTGGCGCGCGTGGCGCGAGCCGCTCAACGCGCGCAAAGTGCTCGCGCTCGTACTCGCATTCGCCGGTTGCGCGTTCGTCGCGCGCGCATACGATCTATCGCAGTTGCGGCTCAACGCGGTGGGAATTTTGTTGGGGCTGGGCGCGGGGTTCACGTACGCGCTCTACACGATCTTTAGCAAGTTCGCGCTCGCCGAGTTCGAATCGCTGACCGCGCTCGTGTACGCCTTGCTCATCGGCGCGCTCTTCCTCGCACCGTTCCAATCGTTTGATGCGTTTGCGCCGCTCGCGCAGAGACCCGCTGTGTGGTTGTCTCTCCTGGGACTCGTGTTGGGTCCGACGATTGGTTCGTACGTGTTCTACAACATCGGCTTGAAACATGTACCGGCGAGCAACGCGAGTCTCGTCGCGACCATCGAGCCGGTCATCGCGAGTGCGCTCGCGTTCATCCTGCTCGGCGAACGCGTCGAGGTGTTGCAAATACTGGGTGGCGTGATGGTGATTGGGGGAGCGGTGGTCAGTCGGCAGTGAACGGTGAGCAGTGAACAGTAATCAGTATTCAGTGTTCAGTCTGAATACTGAACACTGATTACTGATTACTTAATCCTGGCACTAACCTGGTCGGAGCCAGAACAACAGCACGAGCGCACCGAGGACGATGAGCGCGAATTCGCTGAACACAATTTGGTTCAAGCGATTCCAGAGGTATTGCTGAAGCAAGCCAGTCATCGCGTAGAAAAAAACGAGGAGCAACGCGCCGCCCATAAAGCCGGTGAGATTCCAATAGTTCAACGCCCACACCATCTCGCCGATGGTCAGACCGACGGACGCGGCGAACAACCAAGTGCGGCGAAAATCGGTTTCACTCCCGCGCAGCAATTCGAGCGCAAGCAGCCCGGCGACGATGCCGATCCCGGTCGCGGAAAACAGACTGCGAATTTTCCAACTGTAAATCGTCGCGAAGAAAACGAGCGCGGCAAGATACGCCGCGAGGTTTACGCCAAGGCGCGCCGCGCTGTACCAGTGGTCGTTCAAATCAATCGTGGTATATTCGCCGATGATGACCGCGACGAAAAAAACGCCGGTGATGACGATGCCCGCCAAGCCGAATCCGCCGTTCACGCGCACATTCACAAACGACAACATGATCGTGGACGCGATGACGATGAGCGCGGGGAGAATCCACAAGATAAAAATGTACCGCGTATCGGCGAGGTGAATGCGCGGATGTGCGCGCGCGATGCCATTCACGCCGGCGGCGGTGAGCGCGGCGAGCACGAACGCGATCAACCACGTACCCGAAATCGTCAGCCCGGCATCCGAGCCGAGGAACGAAAACTGGATATGTGCGGAAGGCAGCTCGAGGACGAGCGTGAGCGTCAAGCCGACGAGCACCAGACTGGTCAGCAAACTCAAACGGTCAAGCGGAATAAAGGTGCGTTCGACGTGGGATTGTTCTAGCATGGGCGCATCATATTCGCCGAAAGGATTTTTGTCAAAATGGAAATTGTTTTATTGATTGGATTGGGTCTCCTTGTCGGCGCAGGCATTCATCGTTTAGCCGATGCGCTACCCACGCGCGCACCCGTGTGGCGGATTCCAAATCGCGCGCCGCTCGTCATCCTGGGAACCGCGGCGCTGTTCGCGTTTCTCTGGGTGTACTACAGTGCGACAGTGCAACTCGCGCTCGCGTTGATTTACACGGCGGTGCTCGTGCTCGTGTTGGTGATTGACTACGAGCATCGTTTGATTCTCAACGTCGTCATCCTGCCCGCGATTGTGTTCGCGCTCATCGCGAGTCCGTTCACCAAACTGGGTTGGATGTTGTCGCTGCTCGGGGGCGTGGTCGCGTTCGCGTTCGTCTTTGCGATTTACATCGCCGCGCCGGTGTTTTCGCGTTGGCGCGGGCACACACTGGCGGTGCCGTTCGGCTTTGGCGATGTCAAACTCGCCGCGTTCGTCGGCATCATCACCGGATTTCCGATGTGTGTTTATGCGATGGTCGTCGCGATCCTGCTCGGCGGGTTTGCCGCGATCGGAGTGTTGCTGTATCAATTTGCGCGCACGCGGCGCGTGAATACGGGCGTACCGATTGCGTACGGTCCGTACTTTTGCATCGCCGGCTGGCTGCTAATGGTATTTCGCATCTGATTATTTCGTGGTAAAATACGAATCGAAAATTTGTTCGGAAAGAAAACGGCTCAACCTTGCGAAGGCGCTTGCGCGAAACCTTCGTAAGGTTGGGCTGAGTATCGGAGAAATAAGAATGCCGACGGCTGTCTATTGTGTGAATCATCCGCAAACCGAAACATTGTTGCGCTGCAACAAATGCGGGAACCCGGTGTGTATCAAATGCGTCGTCCGCACGCCGGTCGGTTATCGCTGCAAGACTTGTCTGAACGTTCAACAATCTGGGTATTACACCGCGACCGCACTCGATTATGCGATTGTCGTCATCGTCGGTTTGATTCTCGCCGGCATCGGCGGCGCGATTGCCATGGTGTTGAGCGGCATGTGGTTCCTCGCGATTTTCTATGCGCCCGCTGCCGGCGGTGCGATGGCGGAAATTATTCGGCGCGCGATCCAAAAACGACGCGGCAAATTTATCGCGTGGGTCGCGGCAGGCGCGACGGTTGTCGGTAGTGTGATAGGCGCTGGCGCGCTGCCGCTGTATGCCGCGTTGACGAGCGGGCGCTTTGTCTTTGCCTTGCTCGCGATTCCGGCGACGTTGTTCAACCTGGGCTTGATCATTTACCTCGTGCTCGCAGTGAGCACGGTCTTCGCGCGTCTGCGCGCCTAGTCAGAGGGGATTTATGCTAGCCGAACTCGATATTGCGAATTTCGCGATCATAGATCATTTGCATTTGCAATTCCATCCTGGGTTCAACGTGTTGACCGGCGAGACCGGCGCGGGCAAGTCCATCATCATTGACGCGCTCGGCACCCTGCTCGGCGGACGCGCGCAGAGCGAATTCGTGCGCGCCGGCGCGGACAAGGCGCGCGTCGAAGCGATGTTTACGCTCGATGCCGCGATGCGGATGGACGCGTTCGCGCTCCTCGACGAAATCGGCGTGGAGCACACCGAGGATGCACTCATCATCACGCGCGAGATTTCACGCGAGGGACGCAACGTTTGCCGCGTGAACGGACGCGCGGTGACGCTCACCGTGCTGCAACGCATCGGCGAACGTTTGATTGACATTCACGGACAGAGCGAACACTTGTCGCTGCTGCGCGTGCGCGAGCACATTGATTTTCTCGACCGCTATGGCAACCTCTGGGAGAGTCGCACGCGCGTCGCCGAAAAAGTCAAAGCGATTCGCGCGGTGCGGAGTGAACTCAAACGCTTGATGGTGGACGAGCGCGAAATCGCGCGGCGCGTGGATCGCTTGACGTACGTCGTCGAAGAAATCACGGACGCCAATTTGCAAGACGGCGAAGAAGAGGCGCTTAAGCAAGAAAGGGAACTTTTGGGAAATGCGGAACTACGCGCGAATCTCGCGGATCACGCGTACCGCGCGCTATACGGCGAAGGCGAGGACGAAAAAGGCGCGATAGATATGTTCGCCGAAGCGTTGCAAGCCGTCACGGGTTTGGAAAAGTACGATCCGTCGGTGAAAAATTTGCGCGAGCAAGCCGAAGGGGTTGCCGCGCAAGCGGACGACCTCGCGCGTTCGTTGCACGCGTATCGCGACAACGTAGACCACGACCCCGCGCGGCTCGCGCAGATTGACGAGCGGCTCGATCTGATCTTTCGCTTGAAGCGCAAGTACGGCGAAACGATCGCCGAGATCATCAAGTACGGCGAGAACGCCGCGGCGGAACTCGCAACGATTTCGCACAGCGAAGAACGCATCGCGGAGTTAAAAGACCAAGAGGCGCAACTGCTCAAGCAGATCGCCGCGCTCGCCACGGATTTATCGCACGCGCGTCGCGAGGCGGGCGAACGCTTGGCGCGCGAGATCGAAGCGCAACTCCAAGACCTGGGCATGGCGAAAGCGAAATTCGGCGTCGCGCTCGAACGTGCGGACGACGCGAACGGCGTCGAGGATGCGGAACAGGGCAAGCGCGTCGCGTTCGATGCGACCGGGATTGATCGCGCCGAATTCATAGTCGCGCCGAATCCGGGCGAGCCGCTCAAACCGCTCGCGAAAATCGCGTCGGGCGGTGAAACATCGCGCTTGATGCTCGCGATGAAATCGGTGCTCGCCGTCGCGGACAACACACCGACGTTGATCTTTGACGAGATTGACCAGGGTATCGGCGGACGCACCGGCGGCATTGTCGGCAACAAGTTGTGGGCGCTCACGCCGAGCGCGCAACGCACCGATGGTGTGCCGCAACATCAAGTGCTGTGTATCACGCACCTGCCGCAAATCGCGGCGTATGGCGACACGCATTTCAAGATTCGCAAAGAGGTTGCCGGCGAGCGAACGATCACCCAGGTCCAGCCGTTGAAAGAGTCGGAACGCGTTGACGAAATCGCGCAAATGCTTGGCACGGAAACCGCGACGACGCGTAAGAATGCGGAGGAGTTATTGAATGAAGTTAAAAGTCAGAAATCAAAAGTAAAAAGTAAATCGTGATCCACGATAAATTCACATGACAATTGTCCGTAACATCGTACACTGAGGAGTCACCGATGACCGACCTGCTTCAAGCACAAATCGCGTTTACGCTCTGGTTCCAATCCTTGAATCCAGCGCTCGATGCTGTTTTCAACACGTTCAACCTCTTGCAGTCCGAAGAATTCATGTTGCTTGTTTTGCCGATCGTGTGGTGGTGTATTGACAAACGGATCGGGGCATCGCTTTTGATTCTGTTTACCTCTACCGAATTTCTCTCGCGCTTTCTCAAGAATGTGACCGGCGAAACGCGCCCGTATGATCTGGATCGTCGTGTGCGCGATCTCGATCACCAACCCGATTCGAGTTTCCCGAGCGCGGGCACGCTGGATGTATTGATCTTGTGGGGTTATCTCGCAACCCAGTTTCGCAATCGTGCGTTGTGGGTCTGGGCAATTTGCGCGGTGGTGATGATCGCATCTGCGCGTGTGTATCTCGGCGCGCATTATCCGACCGATGTGCTTGCGAGTCTCCTCATCGGTTTGCTCGTTCTCGCGGTCGTCGTGCGCGGGAGAGTGGTCGAGCGCTTCGCCGCGCGTCCGCGCGTGATGTTGTGGGTGATGGCGATTGGCTGGCCCCTCCTGCTCGCCGCGATCATGCTGAATCCCGAATCCGCTGTTTCGCTTGGTGCGATGCTGGGTTTTAACATCGGCTTGATGATCGAGACTCAGGTCGTGCGGTTCGATCCGCGCGGCGAGTGGTGGAAGCAAATCGTGAAATTCGCACTGGCGCTTGCGATAGTAATGGCTTTGCGTCTCGGCATCAAACCGCTTTTGCCGCCAGGCGACATCTTTTCGTTCATCCGCTATGCGGTGATTGGTTTGTGGATTGGCGTGGGCGCACCGTGGATGTTTGTGACGATGCGGCTCAGTTCCTCTCTCCGCAGGGGAGAGGTTAGGTGAGGCAAGTCCTCACACTTCCAACTCCATCTGCCACACGCCGGATTCTTCAATCAAATTGTGCGCGCCCACGCCGACTAGGCGGAGGGCGCGTTTTTGGTCCCAGTGTTCGCGCAACAAACGCATCGCGCAGACTTCGATCTCGTCAGCATCAGCGGTCGGCGCGCGCAAGGTTGTTTGTCGCGTAAGTGTTGTGAAATCGCCATAGCGCAGTTTCAACACGACGGTGCGCGCGAGATAACCCTCGTGTTTCAATTCGTGCGCAACGCCCGCGCTCATGTCCGCGATCCATTTTTCGATTTGCGCGTGATCGCGAATATCGCGCTCGAACGTATTTTCCTGGCTCACCGATTTCGGCTTCCAATCCGTCACGATGCTCGAATCGTCGCGCCCGTTCGCCGCGTCGTGCAAGTAAACGCCGGTCTTGCCGAACGCCGCGCGCAGTTCTTCAACCGGCACGTGCGCCAGATCGCCAATCGTTTGCACTTGCCAGCGCGCGAGTTTGGCGCGCGTCGCTTTGCCCGCGCCCGGAAGTTTGTCAATCGGCAAGAGCGCGAGATAGTTCGCTTCCTCGCCCGGCGACACGACGATCAACCCGCGCGGCTTGACCATGTTGCACGCGATTTTCGACACGAGTTTGTTGCTTGCGACCGCGACCGTGCAATCGAGTCCGACTTCGTTCTTGATGCGCTGTTGAATTGCGCGCGCGACTTGGACCGCGTCGCGGTCGGGCTCGATTTCGACGTACGCCTCGTCAATCGAAACTTGCTCGACGAGCGGCGAATGCTCGCGCAGAATATTCATCACGCGTTGCGAGTACTCCGAGTAGACGCCGCGACGCGGCGGCACGATGATCGCCTGCGGACAGAGCCGGACTGCTTGCGCAAGCGGCATCGCGCTATGGACGCCGAATTTGCGCGCGGGATAGGATGCGGTCGTGACCACACTGCGCGGTCCATCCCACGCGACAATGAGCGGTTTGTCTACTAGTTCGGGGTTGAGTAAAACCTCAACCGACGCGAAAAACGCGTCCAGGTCGAGGTGAAGGATTTGTCTCATTGATTAAATGTAAAAACCCGAAGCGGGCAAACCGCCTTCGGGTTGATTACCTCACACCAACTTTTCCAAGCCCTTGCGATCCACGATCACAATTTTGCCGCGCTCGGTTTTGATCAGCCCTTTCGATTCCATCTGCCGCAGAGAACGTCCGATCATTTCGCGCACCGTGCCGAGTCGCGATGCCATTTCTTGTTGCGTCAACGCGGGTTGGCGACTCGTCGCGGTTTCGAGCAACAGTTTTGCTAGACGCGCGGTTACGTGCCGCAACGCCAAATCCTCGACGAGCGTGACGAGATGGCGTATGCGCGCACCCAGGTTACGAATCACCGCGAGCGCGACTTCGGGACGGCGCGTGATCAAGTCCACCACGCTCGCGCTCGGTACGATCCAGAGCGTACTCGCCTGGACTGCCGAGACGTTCGCTGGGTTGGGTCCGCCGTCGAACACCGCGACTTCGTTGAACGATTCGCCGGGACTCATAAAGCGCAAAATCTGTTCGCGTCCTTCATCCGAGAGTTTGTAGATTTTCACCAATCCCTCGCGCAATATGTACAAGCCCTGGCACGGCTCGCCTTCGAGAAAAATAATCTGGTCTTTATCGTACGACCGCTCGACCAATGTCCGCGCGAGGCGTTCGAGTTCGACATGATCCAGCGCGACAAAGTACGGTTGGCTTTTCAACGCATCGAGCGCGGCAGTACTATCCACTACTCCACCTTTTGCCGATCAACGGCAATCGTTTGAGCAGCGCGCGCAGAACCATCTTTGCGGCGCGTCCCGCGTACACGCGTTCGTGGACCGTCTCGCGCACGATCCATTCTTCGGTGCCATCCGCGCGAAAACCATGCTCGATGCCGGCAGGCACGTAGAGAATCGTCCCAGCCGTGCCGCGCACTTCGCCGCCGTCAATCAAGATCGTGCCCTCGCCTTCAAGCACGTCGAATACTTCGTCGGTATGTTCGTGGCGATGATAGCGCACGACCTGACCACGCGAGAAACACAGCAGGCGACCGAAGAACGCGTCGCCGTCGAATAGATTGAGATTGACAAGTTCCTTGTCTGAAAATTTTTGAATCTTGCGGCGGTCTGCGATGAACGGTTTTGTCATGCCCTCTCCCAGAAGCGAGCAATTTGGAAAATTGCCCCACAATTTCACATGATTTTTTTTGATCGGCGAACATATTGTATGAAAAAGATTTTTTCCCACGAAGCGCACGAAGATCACTGAAAAATGTTTGACAAATTCGTGCCGTTGGTGTCCTTCGTGGGAGAAAGAATTTTCTAGATAATGCTAGTCCTCTTTGTTTCTCAAACACTCCACAACGATACGAGCGCGACAAGACCAAAGACGGCGACGATCACGCCAGACACGCGATTGACCCAGCCGAGTGCGCGTTGATCGAATTTGTTGCGAAACAATCCGACGCCGCCGCTCAACGTGAGCCACCACAACGCGGAACCGAGAAACACGCCGGCGACGAGCATCGCCGCGGCGACGTAATCGCCCGCCGCATTCGCCAATCCAACGCCGGCAAAAATCGCGACGAAAGACAAGATCGTCATTGGGTTGGTCACAGTCAGGAAAAACGTCGAGGCGTACGCGCCGAGCAAACCGCGTCCTTCCGCGCTCGCCGCGCGATCGGCGGGTTGCGCGAGAAATGTCCGCACACCCAGATATAACAGGAACGCGCCGCCGATCAAACGCAGCCACATTTGTTGGCTCACGAGCGCGCTCGATACAAGCGTCAGTCCGAATCCGGCAATCGTGCCGTACATTGCGTCGGCAGTTGCCGCGCCGAGACCAGACACCAAGCCGGCGGCGCGTCCCTCCGCCAACGTTCGGCGAATGCACAGTACGCCGATCGGTCCGACCGGCGCGGCAATCGAGAAACCAACCAGGATGCCAGTGAGAAACAATTCCATCGCGACTAGACCTCGAACCCGCGTGCCAAATATTTGCGATACAGTTCCACATTCCAATCGCGCGGTTGCGCGTCGCGCAATTCGCGCAGCGCCGCCAGATCCAAATCGGCGACGATCACCTCTTCGACATTCGGCGTATGGGTACGCGCCACAAACGCGCTCGTCGTTTGGCGCAGTCCGACCGGCGCGAGGATCGCACTCGGACCGCCCCAACTCAATCCAAACAATTCGGTCACCGCGCGCGCTTGCACGCCGAACGCGAGACTTTCTTGCGCGCGGCTCGCCATGCCGCGCAAACCGGCGGTGGCTTCGTTCGCACGCGGCTCGCCGCTCGCGGACAAGATGATATCTGCGCCGCGCAACATGGCTAGACGCGCGGCTTCCCAGTATTGGCAATCCGCGCCCAGCAAAACACTGATCTGCGCGAAAGGCAAGGTCAACACGCGCAAATCTTCGCCGGGAATCATCCAGTCGGCTTCGTGCTCGGCGGCGAACAACTTGTCCCAGGTTCCGGCGCGCCGACCTTCGGGGCTGAATAGAAACGCGGTGTTGAACAATCTGCCCGCGCTGTCATTCGTGATCGTCGTGCCCATCATCACGTAAACGCTGAATCGCGCAGCGAGCGTCGCGCCAAGCGTTTCAAAGAGGCGTTGGCTCAACGGCAGAAACGCGCGCGTGTCCGGTTCCGCGATGACCTGGGCGAACGGCGCACTCAACCCGGCGAGATCGCGCAGACTCGGCAACAATCCCAGCAACGGCAGACCGCTGTATTCGGGAAACACGATCAGTTGCGCGCCGCGCTCGACGGCTTGCCACGCGAGCCGTTCGCATTGCTCGACGAACGGCGCGACCTCGTGCACCAACAAGAGCGGCATTTGAATCGCGGCGACCGTGACGCGATCGCGCGTGGGCAGGCGCGGACGCTGCGAGGCGCGTTTGCTCAATGCCGCGTTCACCGCGCGCGGATTAGCTTTGAGCGCGAGCGACGCGCGTAACGCGGCAGAACGAAATTGACCCTGAAGCGGCATCGCTACATGCCTCGATACGCCCGCGGCAATTCGCGCGCGAAAAATCCGCGATGGTTGCGCGCACCGTTCAACGGGCACGCGTCTACCTCGAGCGGCGCGGTGACGACGCACTCGTCATCGGCGACGGTGGATTGCGCGACAATTCCCGTACGCGCACGGGTCATTTCAATCGGCGCATACAAGGCGGACTTGCCGCGAAACTCGCCGACCGCGCACGCCTGCGCGCCGCACACGCCATTCGTCTGCGTCTCGCGCCAAAGGTCGAGCAACAACGCGTCGTCGTTCCATGTCGGATATGCGGCAGGATGCAATAGTAGATTCGCGTTTTGCTGAACGAGAATTCGCGCGACTTCGGGATACGCCACGTCCGTGCCGACGACGATGCCGACACGCGCCAAGCCAATGTCCCACACCGCGAGTTCACTCCCTTGATCCAAACCCCAGCCGATTTCGCGTGGCGAACGATGCGTTTGTTTTTGCGCGCCGACAATGTGTCCCTCCGGCGAAAACAGATACGCGGTGTTGAACAACCGACCGCCTTGCCACTCGACCACCGTGCCTGGCGCGATAAACACCCGCGCGCGTTCAGCGAGCGACTGAAACAAGTGGAGATAAAAAATCCGGATAGTCGGCGCGGTCGCGCGCAACAAATCACCGACGGTCGCGAACCTGCCCGCGCGCGCAATCTCGCCCAATGCGAGCGTCTTTTGTTCCGACGGCGCGGCGACACCCAACAGCATCAAGCCGGCATAATTAGGGAGCACGACCACTTGCGCGCCATCTTGTACGGCGCGCTGAATCGGCGGATACACGCGGTCGTAAAATTCTTGCGGTGAACTCGCGAGCGTGAACGCGAGTTGGACGGCGGAGACGGTGATGCTCATGGATTAGTCGCTCGCCACTTCGCGTTTGCGTTCCGCTTCGTCGAGCGGATTTTCGTACGTATGATGATCGCCCGGCGCGCCGCGCAATAATTCGATGGCGTGCGGCAACGCGGGCAAAATCACCGCGAGGTTTTCGCACGCGGCTTTTGGACTGCCGGGCAAATTCACGATGAGCGTATGCCCGCGAATCCCGGCGACCATGCGCGTCAACATCGCGTAGGGCGTTTTCTGCAAACTTGCCGCGATCATCGCGTAAACCAAGCCCGGCGCTTCGCGTTCGATCACCACGCGCGTCGCTTCGGGCGTTACATCGCGCGGCGCAAAGCCGGTGCCGCCGGTTGTCAAAATCAAATCGAGTTTCGCGTCGTCGCACCACTTGAGCAGTGCGCGCTTGATCTCCATGAATTCGTCCGGGACGATGTGGTACAAGTCCACATCTTCGCCGAAATGTTGGACGACCATTTCACGCAACGCGGGACCCGATTTATCTTCGTAAATGCCTTGCGACGCGCGGTCGCTGATGGTGAGAATGCCGATACGCATGAACAACATCCTATCCAAAGGTTCTAATCGAAATCAAAGTACGAACTTTGAAAACCTTTGGTTTCAATATTTCTACCCGATGCATCGAGCCGGAAGCGGTCTAGGCGAATTCCATCGCCGATGATCTTTCCATCTTCATCTCTCGCGACACGCGTAATCCATTGATAGCCAAAATCATAATCACCTTTGTTAAACCAATCTTGCGGATAAACTTCAACTATTTGCTTATCAAACGAAAATCCGAATATCGCGCGATTATTTTCCATTGATTTTTATTCTCTATCTCACAATTTCCAAGGACTAGAATTTCACCCCAATCCGCAAATGAACTTGGGCTTTCAATATGGTGTATTCCTGGCAAGACCTGCGATTGAAATGTAAATACCGCCAATGGTCTACCAAAGAAATACACAGAGGGTCTTTTTTTCTTGATCGGACGAGCATTCGATTCAAGATCTAAAATCTCGTCCATCGCTCCGAGCTGAAATAGAAAAAAATTTATGGCATTAGCATCTTCGTACCAAACGAGCATACGATCATCGCGTCGTGGTTTGGCATAACGGAATGTGTCAATAGGTTTGGTACAACTCTTTTCGGAATTTACTGAAGTGGTGCCGCCACTTCACCCGCTGGTTTGGGCGGATTGATCCAGACCGCCACAGGCAGTTGAGCCGGCACTGGTGGATGTTTCACGAACCG